>JBIJAD010000382.1:0-3736 GCA_044345955.1 Lysobacteraceae bacterium | reverse complement strand
CGACTGGGTCAACGACCGCGAGGACAAGGTGCTCAACGGCTTCGCGAAGTACGCGACCGTGCCGGTGATCAACATGGAAACGATCACCCATCCCTGCCAGGAACTCGCGCATGCGCTGGCCCTGCAGGAACACTTCGGCACCACCGATCTGCGCGGCAGGAAATACGTGCTGACCTGGACCTACCACCCCAAGCCGCTGAACACCGCCGTGGCCAATTCCGCGCTGACCATCGCCACCCGCCTCGGCATGGACGTGACCCTGCTGTGTCCCACGCCCGAGTACGTGCTGGACGAGCGCTACATGGACTGGGCCGCCCGGAACGTCGCCGAGAGCGGCGGCTCGCTCACGATCAGTCACGACATCGACGCCGCCTATGCGGGCGCCGACGTGGTCTACGCCAAGAGCTGGGGCGCGCTGCCGTATTTCGGCAACTGGGCGCCGGAAAAACCCATCCGCGACCAGTACAAGCACTTCATCGTCGACGAGCGCAAGATGGCGCTGACCAACGGCGCGGCGTTCTCGCACTGCCTGCCGCTGCGCCGCAACGTCAAGGCCACCGACGCGGTGATGGACGCGCCGTACTGCATCGCCGTGAACGAGGCCGAGAACCGCCTGCACGTGCAGAAGGCGGTCATGACCGCGCTCGCCCACCAGTGATTCCACCGAGCTGTTGCCCGAATTTCTTATCGAACTCTTGACGGAACCCTTGCCGATGAGCAACCAGGATATCGTTCTCGCCTTTTCCGGCGGCCTCGACACCAGCTTCAGCGTTCCGTATCTGAAGGAGCGCGGCTGGAACGTGCATACGGTGTTCGCCGACACCGGCGGCGTCGACGCCGAGGAGCGCGCCTACATCGAGCGCCGCGCCGAGGAACTGGGCGTCGCCTCGCATGTCACCGTCGACGGCGGTCCGGCACTGTGGGACGACTTCGTCAAACCCTTCGTGCGTGCCGGCGAGGGCTATCAGGGCCAGTACCCGCTGCTGGTGTCGGATCGTTATCTGATCGTCGATGCGACCCTGGCGCGTGCGCAGGTGCTGGGCACGAACGCGATCGCGCACGGCTGCACCGGCATGGGCAACGACCAGGTGCGTTTCGATCTGGCGGTCAAGGCCAGCGGCGATTACCGGATCGTCGCGCCGATCCGCGAAATCCAGAAGGCACACACCCAGACCCGCGCCTACGAGCAGAAGTACCTGGAAGAACGCGGCTTCGGCGTGCGCGCCAAGCAGAAGGCGTACACGATCAACGAGAACCTGCTCGGCGTGACCCTCTCCGGCGGCGAAATCGACGCCTGGGAAGCGCCGGGCGAGGGCGCGCGCGGCTGGTGCGCGCCGCGGCGCGCCTGGCCGGAGGAACCGCTGCAGGTGCGCCTGCGTTTCGTCGAAGGCGAAGCGGTGGAACTCGACGGCAATCCGATGCCGGGCGCGCAGTTGCTGTCGCGACTGAACACGATGTTCGCGCCCTATGGCGTCGGCCGCGGCCTGTACACCGGCGACACCACCATCGGCCTCAAGGGGCGGATCGTCTACGAGGCGCCGGGCCTGACCGCGCTGCTGGTCGCGCATCGCGCGCTGGAGGAAGCGGTGCTGACCAAGCAGCAGAACCGCTTCAAGCCCGAGGTCGCGCGCAAGTGGGTGGAACTGGTCTACGAAGGCTTCTGGCACGACCCGCTGAAGACCGACCTGGAAGCCTTCCTCGCCTCGTCGCAGCGTTGCGTCAACGGCGAAGTCGTGTTGGAAACCCGCGGCGGTCGCGTCGATGCGGTCGCGGTGCGCTCGCCGCACATTCTCAACGCCAAGGGCGCGACCTATGCGCAGTCCGCGGACTGGGGCGTGGAGGAAGCCGAAGGCTTCATCCGTCTGTTCGGCATGAGCAGCACGCTCTGGGCCGAGGTCAACCCGAAATCCTGATCCGGACCTGCTGATCGCCATGCTCGACGATATTCTCAAGCATCTCGACGCGCTGGTGTCTTTCGACACCCGCAACCCGCCGCGCGCGATCGCACCGGCGGGCGGCATCTTCGATTACCTGCGCGCGCAACTGCCGGGTTTCGAGTGCACGCTGACCGATCACGGCGACGGCGCGGTGTCGCTGCTCGCCGTGCGCGGCGCGCCGACCCGCGTGTTCAACGTGCATCTGGACACGGTGCCGTCCTCGGAGGCCTGGAGCGCGGATCCGCTGCGCCTGCGCGTGATCGGCGATCGCGCCATCGGCCTCGGCGCCTGCGACATCAAGGGCGCCGCCGCCGGTCTGATCGTCGCCGCGCAGCGCACGGCGGGCGATGCCGCGTTCCTGTTCAGCAGCGACGAGGAAGCCAACGATGCACGCTGCATCGCCGGCTTCCTGGCGGGCGATCACGGCTTCGGCGAGGCGATCGTGGCCGAACCGACCCGCTGCGAGGCGGTGCTCGCGCATCGCGGCATCAGCTCGGTGCTGCTGAAATTCCGCGGCGCGGCGGGTCACGCCTCGGGCGCCCACGCGCTGCAGGCCAACGCCCTGCATCACGCGATGCGTTGGGGTACGAAGGCCCTGAGTCTGGTCGAAGGCGAGGCCCATCGCCGTTTCGGCGGCCTGACCGGTCTCCGCTTCAACATCGGAAAGGTCGAGGGCGGGATCAAGGCCAACGTGATCGCGCCGAGCGCCGAAGTCCGCTTCGGTTTCCGGCCGCTGCCTTCGCACGGCATCGACGAACTGCACGTGCGCTTCGGCGGCTGTGCCGAACCCGGCACCCTGGAGCGCTATCAGGAAACCTTCCGCGGCCCGCCGCTGCCCGCAGGCGCGGCTTTCGGAGACGATGTTGCCGAAGCCGAGAACCGCCGCCTCGCCGCGCGCGATCTCGCCGACGTGCTCGGCCTCCCGATCGGCAACGCGGTCGATTTCTGGACCGAGGCCTCGCTGTTCTCGGCCGCCGGCCTCACCGCGTTCGTCTACGGCCCGGGCGACATCGCCCAGGCCCACACCGCCGACGAGTGGGTCGCGCTCGACCAGCTCGAACGCTACACCGCTTCGATCGTCCGCATCCTCGACGGGACCGTTTCGCCATGACGCCGCTGTTCAGACATGCCGGGGCCGAAGCCGCGGTGCACGATCCGCAGACCCGGCAGACCATCGTCCGTCTGCTTTCGAGCATGGCCGGCGCCAAGGAGATCTCGCAGTATCTCAAGCGCTTCGCGCAGCTCGACGCCGCGCGCTTCGCCGTGGTCAAGGTCGGCGGTGCGGTGTTGCGCGACGAACTGGACGAACTGACGTCGTCGCTCGCGTTCCTGCAGGATGTGGGCCTGACGCCGATCGTGATCCACGGCGCCGGCCCGCAGCTCGACGAGGAACTGTCTGCGGCCGGCATCGGGAAGCGCACCGTCAATGGACTGCGCGTGACGTCGCCGGAGGCGCTGGCGATCGTCCGCCGCGTGTTCCATGCCCAGAATCTGAAGCTGGTCGAAGCGCTGCAGGCGCGCGATGCGCGCGCCACTTCGATCGTCGGCGGCGTGTTCGAGGCCGATTACCTCGACCGCGATGTCTACGGTCTGGTCGGCGAGGTGAAACGGGTGGAACTGGCGCCGATCCACGCCAGCCTGCAGGCCGGCTCGATCCCGGTGATCGCCAGCCTCGGCGAAACCATCGGCGGCCAGATTCTCAACGTCAACGCCGATTTCGCCGCCAACGAACTGGTGCAGGTGCTGCAGCCGTACAAGATCGTGTTCCTCACCGGCACCGGCGGCCTGCTCGACGGCGA
>JBIJAD010000381.1:0-3744 GCA_044345955.1 Lysobacteraceae bacterium | reverse complement strand
GGTGGCGGATGCCGTAGGCGACGTTCTCGAAGATCGTCATCGGGAACGGCACCGGCTTCTGGAACACCATGCCGACCTTGCTGCGCAGGCGGTTGAGCGGGTACTTCGGGTCGAGGATGTTCTCGCCGTCGAGCAGCACTTCGCCGCGAGCCTCCATCTTCGGGTACAGCGCGTAGATCCGGTTGAAGATCCGCAGCAGGGTGGACTTGCCGCAGCCGGACGGGCCGATCATCGCGGTCACCCGCTTCTCGGGGATGTCCATGCTGATGTTCTTCAGCGCGAGGAACTTGTCGTAGTAGAAGTCGAGCCCGCGGGTGCGCAGCTTCACCGGCGACGCCGGCGACGCATCGCGGTGGGCGGCGACGATGCCCAGGTGCGGGGCATGGGACGATGGCGCGAGGTCGTTCGTGTCCGCGATCATGTCGGAATTCCGGGCAGGGTCAGTCATGGGTGATCTTGTTGCGCAGCAGCAGGGCGCGTGCGATGAGGCTGACCGCGAGCACGAACAGGGTCAGCACCAGCGCGCCCGCCCACGCGATCTGGATCCAGTTGTCGAAGGGGCTGGCCGCGTACTGGTTCATCACCAGCGGCACGCCGGCCATCGGCCCGGTCACGTCGGTGGTGAAGAAGTTGTTGCCGAACGCGGTGAACAGCAGCGGCGCGGTCTCGCCGGAGATGCGCGCCAGCGCCAGCAGGATGCCGGTGACGATGCCGGGCAGGGCCGAGCGGTACAGCACCTGCACGATCACCTTCCACTGCGGTACGCCCAGCGACAGCGCGGCTTCGCGCATCTGCGCAGGCACCAGCCGCAGCATCTCGTCGGTGGTGCGGACCACGACCGGCAACACGATGAACGACAGCGCGATGCCACCGGCAAGGCCGGAGAACTGGCCGCGGCCGATGGCCATCACGAACACCGCGTACACGAACAGGCCGAGCACGATCGACGGAGCCGACAACAGGATGTCGTTGACGAAGCGGACCGCGGTGCCGAGCTTGCGGTTGTGGCCGTATTCGGCCAGCCAGGTACCGGCGGCGATGCCCATCGGCGTGCCGAGCAGGATCCCGATGCCGCACATCAGCATGCTGCCGATGAAGGCGTTGCGCAGGCCGCCGGCTTCCATCGGCGGCGGCTGGTCCTGGGTGAACAGGGCCAGCTCGATGCCGGCCAGGCCCTTCGCCGCGAGGGTCCAGAGGATCCAGCCGAGGAAGGACAGGCCGATCGCGGCGGCGATGCAGGCCAGAGCGATGGCGAGAGCGTTGATCAGGCGACGGCGGCTGTACAGGCCGAATGCGCCGGAGGCGGAATTGCTCATCAGTTGCCCTCCCTGCGCGCGAGCTGCATGAGCATCAGGCGGGCCAGCGCCAGCACCACGAAGGTCACGATGAACAGCACGAAGCCCAGCAGCAGCAGCGCGGCGCGATAGTCCGCGGTGGCTTCGCCGAAGTCGTTGGCGATCAGCGCGGCGATGGTGGTGCTCGGCTCCAGCAGCGACTTGGTGAACATCACGTTGTTGCCGATGACGAAGGCCACCGCCATGGTCTCGCCCAGGGCGCGACCGAGACCGAGGAAGATGCCGCCGATCACCGCCGAGCGGGTGTAGGGGAGGACGATGTCCCAGACCACTTCCCAGCGGGTGGAGCCCAGCGCGTAGGCCGATTCCTTGAGCCGGCCGGGGACGGTCTGGAACACATCGCGCATCACCGCGCTGATGAAAGGGATGACCATGATCGCCAGCACGATCCCGGAGGTGAGCATGCCGGCGCCGATCGGCGGGCCCTGGAACATCGGGCCGATCACCGGCAGTGGGCCGAGGTTGTCGTTGAGCCAGGGGATGAAGTCGTCGCGCATCACCGGCATCAGCACGAAGAAGCCCCACATACCGTAGATGATCGACGGGATGCCGGCGAGCAGTTCGATCGCGGTGCCGATGGGGGTGCGCAGCCAGCGCGGCGCGACCTCGGTGAGGAAGAAGGCGATGCCGAAGCTCACCGGCACCGCGATCAGCATCGCGATCAGCGCAGTGACCACGGTGCCGTAGATCGGCACCAGCGCGCCGTAGCGACCTTCGACCGGGTTCCATTCCGTGCTGTAGAAGAACGAGGCGCCCTGCGATTCGAGCACGCTGCGGCCGCCCCAGAGCATGGACAGCGCGGCGCCGGCCAGCGAGAACAGGACCAGGATCGCGACGAAGGTCAGGACGGCCTTGAACAACCGGTCGTGGCGCGCGTCCTTGCGGTCGCGTCCGGTGTCGGCGGCGAGTGGGAGTTGTGCGGTGCTCATCGCGTCTTCGGAGAGTGGTGGAGAGGCCGGCCGCAAAGGCCGCCGGTCGTGGTCCGGGCATGCATATCAGATGATGTTTCCATGACCGACGTATGACAGTCGGGCGGGGTCCGGTCAGATGACTGAAACATTCCGGTCCGGGAAGGGCTCCGGCCGGCCGCCGGGACCGCCCCCGCGGCCCGCCGTGCAGGCTTCCTGAAAAGGAAAACGGGCCCTGCGGCCCGTCTTCCCGGAGATCGCGGTGGCGATCAGTAGGGCATGGTCTTGGCCCAGTAGGCCTCGATCTGCTTCACCAGGGCGTCCGGCAGCGGGACGTAGTCCAGCGACTTGGCTTCGTCGTCGCCGTTGGCGTAGACCCAGCGGAAGAATTCCTTGGCGGCCTTGGCGCCGGCGGCGTTCTTCGGCTTCTTGTACATCAGGATGAAGTTGGTGGCGGCGATCGGCCAGGCGTTCTGGCCGGGCGCGTTGGTCATCACCAGGTAGAAGTCGCGGGCCTTGGCCCAGTCGGCGCTGGCGGCCGCGGCCTGGAAGCTCTCGTCGCTGGGCAGCACGAAGTTGCCGGCGGCGTTCTTCATGCGCACGAAGGTCAGCTTGTTCTGCAGGGCGTAGGAGAACTCGACGTAGCCGACCGCGCCGCGCAACTGCTTGACATAGGCGGACACGCCCTCGTTGCCCTTGCCGCCGACGCCGACCGGCCAGCGCACCGAGTTGCCTTCGCCGACCGCGCTCTTCCACTCGGCGCTGACCTTGGAGAGATAGTTGGTGAAGTTGAAGGTGGTGCCCGAACCGTCCGAGCGACGGACCACGGTGATCTTCAGCGCCGGCAGGTTGACGCCGCCGTTCAGGGCTTCGATCCGCGGATCGTTCCACATCGTGATCTTGCCCTGGAAGATGTCGGCCAGCAGCGGGCCGTCGAACTTCAGCGCACCGGCCTGCACGCCCGGGATGTTCACCACCGGGACCACGCCGCCGATCACCGACGGGAACTGGGCCAGACCGGCCTTGGCCAGGTCCTCGGGCTTCTGCGGCGCGTCGGACGAGCCGAAATCGACCGTGCCGGCCTTGATCTGGGCGATGCCGCCGCCGGAACCGATCGACTGATAGTTGACCTTCACGCCCTTGGCCTTGGCGTATTCGGACGACCACTTGGACATCACCGGGAAGACGAAGGTCGCGCCGGCGCCGGTGATGTCGTTGGCGTGGGCATTGAAGAGTGCGCCGCCGGCGAGCACGAACGCCGCGGCCTGGAGTTTGAACGACTTGAACACGGAGGGGCTCCTGGTCGGGATGCGAACGGGCCGGGTGGCCCGGATGCCGCTCATTCCATCCGGGTCCGGTGACAGCTCCGTGTTCTCTGGATGACAGAAAGATGACAGTCCGTCATCTTGTCTGTCGTCGCATGGGCTCGTGCGACCCATTCAGGGGCCTTTGCGGGATCCCGTCCATGGCGGTTGTCACCG
>JBIJAD010000380.1:0-3745 GCA_044345955.1 Lysobacteraceae bacterium | reverse complement strand
TGATCAGCGACTTCACCGTGCGTTCGATGTTGAACGCGCTGGGGCCGAAACCGGTATCGATGTCGACCAGCAGCGGCAGGTCGCAGACGTCGGTGATGCGACGGACGTCGATCAGCACGTCCTCCAACGTGTTGATGCCCAGATCGGGCAACCCGAGCGAACCGGCGGCGACGCCACCGCCCGACAGATAGATCGCGCGATAACCGGCGCGTCTGGCGAGCAGGGCGTGATTGGCGTTGATCGCGCCGATCACCTGCAGCGGTGATTCCTGGGCGAGGGCATTGCGGAAGCGTGCGCCGGGCGAAGCGATGGTCATGCGGAGACTCCTGATGCGTCTGCGGCCGGGCGATGCCCCGGGCCGACCGGTGGCGGCGGGCGCCGTCTTCCGGGGCCGCAAATCTGTCACCATCCGCAGGGTTGATCAATCTTGATTCAATCAATCAATCTGTCGCCATGACGCCCGACCTCCTGAGCGCCCGCGAGACCTGCCGCCTGCTCGGCATCAGCCGGGCCACGCTCTACGCCTACGTCAGCCGCGGCCTGCTCGACTCGCGCCCGGGCCCCGACCACCGCACCCGGCTCTACCCGCGCGCCGACGTGGAGCGCCTGGCGCAGCGCAGGCGCGCCGGGCGCGGCGCGGCGGCCGGGGCGGCGCGCAGCCTCGATCGCGGCCTGCCGGTGCTGGAGACGCGGATCTCGCTGATCCGCCCCGACGGCCCGTACTACCGCGGGCGCTCGGCGGTGGACATGGTCCGCGCCGGTGCGACCCTGGAAGACGCCGCGCGGCTGCTCTGGGACTGCGGCCGCGACGACCCCTTCGCCGAGCCCCTGCCCGACGCCTGGCCCGCCCACGTCGCCGGCCTCGCCGCGAACGCCGCGCTGCCGCCGCTGGAGCGCGCGCTGGCCGCGATCCCGCTGCTCGCGCTCGACGTGCGTCACTCCTTCAGCTCCGCCCCCCGCGTGCGCCACGAGATCGCCGCCGCACTGCTCCGCCAGAACGCCGCGCTGCTGGTCACACGCGCTCCCTCTTCGGCCCCGGTGCATCGCCTGCTCGCCGAAGTCTGGCAACCCGGCGACGACGGTTTCGCCGATCTGGTCCGCGCCGCGCTGGTGCTGTGCGCGGATCACGAACTCAACGTCTCCGCCTTCGCCGCGCGCGTGGTCGCCTCCACCGGCGCGCATCTGCACGCGACCGTCTGCGCCGGCCTGTCCGCACTCTCCGGCCCGCGCCACGGCGGCGCTACCGCGCGCGCGTATGCGCTGATCGCCGACGCCCGCGACGCCGCCTCGCCGCGCGGCTTCATCGCAGAACGCCTGCAGCGCGGCGACGACCTCCCCGGCTTCGGCCACGCGCTGTATCCGCACGGCGACCCCCGCGCCGCCGAACTCCTCGCGCGTCTTCGTTCACAGCACGCCGGCGAAGCGGCGATGGCGGAACTCGACGCGATCGTGACCGCCGCCGAAGATTTCAGCGGACAACGACCGAACATCGATTTTCTGCTCGCCGCGATCTGTCATACGCATGCGCTGCCGGCGACGCCTGCGTTGGTCATGTTCGCGGCGGGACGACTCGCGGGATGGCTGGCGCATGCGTTGGAGCAGCAGGCGGAGGGGAAGTTGATTCGGCCGCGGGCGCGGTATACGGGGGTGGAGCCGAATTCGCCTTGACCCCGGACCCGTAGCCAGGTTGTCGAAGACAACTGGGATGGACGTGTACGCCCTGCCAACAGCGAAAGACGACCATGTCGTCCACAGACGGCCTCTCACGGCATGCGGCAAGACTTGACGATGTCGGTAATGGAGAATGCAAGTCAGGCTTGCATTCCCTGCTGCTGCGATGCGACAGCAGGGCTACGGGCGCGGGATATCTTAACGATAGCTTTTATCAATCATGCGACATGCCGTCGCAAACGCTCTATTTGCGCGATACATTTCGAATTGACCGCACACGGGGCCTGTGGCAGCCTCCGGAGCCATACCTCACCTTGTAGTCTAATTGCAGTTAGCCATTAGGGAGAATCACGTGACTAGTTTCTCGACTACAGGCAACGTTACGACCAAGTCCCAGTTGCTCACAAAAGCAGCCCTGATATATCAGTACACGCATACAGCGTCGTCGTCTCTGCTTACAGCTTTCGATGACGCCAAAACGAAGCGCGGCAACAAGCGCGGCGTCCTCACCGATCAAGAGCAAGACATATTGAGGGCCGCTCTTGTTATGGCATGCGCCGGCCTCGATGCCGCACTAAAGCAAGCAATCCGTGATTGCATTGAAGAATTGCTGGAAAAAGACAAGCCAGTAAGGGACAGATTTGAGAAGTTCATAAGAAAGCGCATAGGCGGCGAGGGAGACGTCCTTGAGCTGGCCGGAGGCGCGAAGTTTCTTGCGTTAATTCTCGCTGACAGGGCGCCACGCAATAGATTGATCGAGGAATACATCAAGGAGCTCACAGGTGATTCGCTTCAATCTACCGAGGAAATATTGCGCACCGCCTCCGCTCTTGGCCTGGATCCAAAATCGTTAAAGTTGGATATACCAAAGCTGAAAGAAATTTTCGGCATCAGAAACAAGATAATTCATGAACTAGACATTGATCTTGAAGCCCCGAAGAGGAAGCGACGTGTTCGCAGTCAGAGTGATTTGCTCGACAACGCAGACTCTGTCCTCGCCGTAACCAAATCAACGCTTGAAGCTTTGGACGCCAAACTGTGAAGAATGCCGAAGAATAAGACCGAGACCGGAGACCAAGACCGGAGCCTGTAAATTGAACTGTGTATCTGCCCTTTGAGAAGATTCGGCCTAGGCCGCGAGGTGGCTAAGACGGGGGCAAGACGGGGACACCCCTGACGTTTCCCCGCCTTTCATGCTGCAATCCTGAGCCGTTTTCGAAGCGTGGCAACGCCTTGGGGCGACAATGGGATGCCCAGTCGTTCGCACAGCAGTCGTGCGAGCGTCAGCAGCGAGCAAGTAGGGTGGAGTAAGCGCAGCGCAACTCCACCAAGATTCGAAGCATGAGGTGATCGGAAATGACGCGGAAAACGGGCTTTGCCGGGTGTGCGACATTTCTGGCGTCTCGCGATGGTGGAGTTGCGCTGCGCTTACTCCACCCTACTCGGGTCGTTGGATTGCATGAAGGTCACCAGCAAGTGGCCCGGGCAAGGCCGCAGGCCGCACCCGGGATCACTTGAGAGGCATGCATTCCGTCTTCCCGGGTGCGCGCGTTGCGCTTACCCGGGCCACGCGCTTCCAGTGTCAACCCCAACTTCAACGCTGACAAGGAGATCATCATGAAGCATGCCATTCTGGTCTTCGCGATCCTCGTATCTGGCTGCGTGTCCACTTATCGGCAACAAACGGTGAGCGCAGCTTCGACCACGCTAACGCCCGGCTCGTCCGTGCTGATTGCCGTGCCTCAGGATGCCACTTATGGCAGCGAGAGATACCCAGGGTCAGGCAATACGGTAGCTGCGGCGGTCCGCTCGGCGTTCGCTCGATACGCCAGCAAGACGGACCTTGCGCAGAACTGCGATCGAATGGAATGCATGGCGACCGCGTCTGGATACGATTACTACGTCGTACCGGAGATATTGCACTGGGAGGATCGGGCAACCGAATGGTCGGGAAAACGGGACAAAGTCGAACTCAAAGTGACTGTATTCGACGCCCAGCAGAGCGTTGTCGCAAGCCAGATCATTCAGGGGAAGAGCAAGTGGGTCACCCTCGGCGGAGATCGCCCACAAGATC
>JBIJAD010000467.1:0-2697 GCA_044345955.1 Lysobacteraceae bacterium | reverse complement strand
TCACCTTCGCCGACAGCGCGACGTAGTTGGTGTAGGCCGCCTGCGACAACGTGAAGGAGGCGATCAGCAGCACCATCCGGATCGGCACCGGCATGCCCAGCCGCAACGCGATGATCGTGCCTTCCGAGATCAGGATGCCGACCAGGAACGGGAAGATCGCGCCGATCAGGATCAGCCCGATCGCGCTTTCCTGGGTGTGGGTGACCAGCATCAGGTCGGCGAAGGTCACGCCCAGCGCGCGGGTGATCAGAAAGGCCAGGAAGCCGGTCGCGAAGGACATGATCCGCACGTACTGCTCGGCGCCTTCGGCGTTGAGGATGACCTTGATCGAGATCCAGATCTGGCTGACGATCACGAGGATGATCAGCACCTGCTCGGCGATGGTGAAGGGATCCCACTTCATGTTCGACGCGCCCGGCCAGGTCCTCGATGCCCGCTTCCTGCGCGGGAACATACCACAGCCCCGCGACCCGCCCGGCGCAGCCCGCTCATTTGATGATGCGCAGGTGCGAGGAGCGTTTCTTCGTCGGCGGCGAGCCCGGCGGCCGACGCCGCCAGTGCAGGATCAGCAGCCATCCGAACAGCATCCCGCCCAGATGCGCGAAATGCGCGACCCCCGGCTGCAGGCCGGTCAGGCCCAGCAGCAGCGCGATCACGCCATAGACGATCGCCAGGGTGCGCGCGCTCATCGGGATCGGCGGGATCAGCAGCATCACCCGCTGGTGCGGGAACATCAGACCGTACCCCAGCAGCAGCCCGAACACGCCGCCGGAAGCACCGATCGTGGGATAGGCATCGCCGCCGTGCGCGACCGTCCAGCTCGCGATCGCCAACTGGCACAGGCCCGCACCGACCGCGCAGACCGTGTAGTAGGTCAGGAACCGCCGGCTGCCCCAGGCGTGCTCCAGTTGCGGGCCGAACATCACCAGCGCCAGCATGTTGAAGGCCAGATGCAGCAGGTCCTGATGCAGGAAGGCGTAGGTGAACAATTGCCAGGGCAGGAAGGCGCCGCGCGCCGGCGGCGCATCGCCCAGATGCAGCGGCCACAACTGCAGCAGGCTCAGGATCGGCTCGGCGAGGAGCCATTGCGCGACGAACGCGACGAGATTCGCGATCAGCAACCAGCGGGTGACCTGCGGCAGACGGGACAGCATCCGTGATCCTCGGGGGAAAGGAATCGCGTCGTGGACGCGGTCGCTATGATACCGGGATGACCGCACTCCCCGACCTTCCGGTCGTCGTTTCCTCCACCGACGGCCTGCACGAAGCCGCGGGCGATGCCGCCGCGGGGCTGCTCGACGCCCTGGCCGATGCCCTGCACGGATGCGGCGCCTGCCGGCTCGTCGAGTGGCCCGAACCCGCGTTGCGGGAGGCCCTGCGCGCCGATCTGCGCCGACTGCAGGCCGAGGGCGCGCTGTCGCCGGCCGCGGTCGGGCGCAACGACGGCCGCAGCCTGCGCGGCGACATCCGCGCCGACAGCACCCGCTGGCTGGACGACCCGCGCTGCGGCCCGGCGGCCCGGGTGTTCCTCGAACGCCTCGATACGCTGCGCGTCGCGCTCAACCGCCGATTGTTCCTGGGGCTGGGCGAGGTCGAGGCCCACTACGCCGCCTATCCGCCCGGCGGCGGCTACGCCCGCCATCGCGACCGTTTCCGCGACAGCGACGCCCGCGTGGTCTCGCTGGTGACCTATCTCAACGAGGACTGGAATGCCGACGACGGCGGTGCGCTGCGGCTGTATTTCGACGAGGAAGGATGCGACGCCGGCGTCGAAGTCGCGCCGAGCCGCGGCAGCGTCTGCTTCCTCAGCGAACTCGAACACGAAGTCCTGCCGGCGCGATGCGAACGCATGAGCATCGCCGCCTGGTTCCGCCGCGCACCGGTCGCGGCGCGCTGAACGCCGTCGGCGGCGCTCAGCGCCCCCAGATCTCCTCGTCGAGGCTCCGGGCCGGTCGCCTGGACCGCACCCGTCCGTGCGCGTCGATGCGCACGCCTTCGCGGCGGAGGCGGGCGAGTTGTTCGGCCTGCTGCGGCGTGCCCGGCGGAAACGCACTGCGGCCGTCGGCGCGCAGCACGCGATGCCAGGGCAGGTCCGGGTCTTCGTTGTGCGACAGCAGCCGCGCCACCAGGCGCGCCCGCCCGGGCAGCCCTGCGCGCTGCGCGATCACGCCGTACGCTGCGGTTTCGCCGCGCGGAATCGCACGAATCGCGTCGAGAATGCGCTCCGCGGCAGACAGGTCGGCCATGGGGCGCTAGCATAGCGCAGCCATTCCCCCGGACCGCCCCATGCAGAATTTCGAACAGATCCGCAGCCATCTCGCCTCGGGCGACTTCCGGATCACGATGCAGGAGCCCTACGTGCTCTGCGTCGAACTCTCGCTCGAACAGGGCCGCCGCCATCAGGCGATCTTCCTGTCCGAACTGGAAGGCGAGGACGGCCGCGACTATCTGCGGGTCAGCACCGTGATCGCGCCGACCACCGGCATCGACTGCCGCCGCGCGCTGGCCTTCAACTGGGTCAGCCGCGTGGGCTATCTGGCGATCGGCGAACTCGACCGCGTGCCCTATCTGCAACTGTGCGAAAACCGTCCCTACGACAGCCTCAACCCGGCCGAAGTCGACCGTCTGATCCTGGAGATCGGCGGCATGGGCGACCAACTCGAACGCGCGCTCTCCGCCGGCGGCGATCTGCTGTAA
>JBIJAD010000063.1:0-13691 GCA_044345955.1 Lysobacteraceae bacterium | reverse complement strand
CTCATGGTCTGCTCGAAACGCTCGGCGGCGCGCGGGTTGAAGTAATCGGTATGCGGATCGATCGAAGTGGTGTAGGCGTTCAGGAAGGTCTGGAACGCATCGACGCCGTTCATCTCGGCCGCACCCTTGGCCATGTTGGCGTAGCGCTTGTCGAGGGTCTTGCGGATCTCCTCCGGCGCCTTGCCTGCGAGCTTCAGACGCAGCCAGTCGTTGCGCACCGACTGCCGCCACAGGCGGTCGAGTTCGGCGGTATCGGTCGCCCACGGCGCGTCTTCGCGGTCGTATTCCCAGCGGTCGTCGCTGTCGAAGCGGAAGATGTCCTGATTCAGCAGCGCGCGGGCATTGGCGGCGCGTTCGCCGACGCGGGTCTGGTACAGCGCGAAGATCTCGAACGCCGGGCCGACCTCGCCGCTCTTGATCGCATCGTCGAAACGGTTGCGGTAGGACTCGAAACGGGCGACGTCGGCGGCGGTGAAGAACAGCTTGGCCGGGTCGAGGTTTTCGAGGTAGCGGCGGTGGATCTCGGCCGAGAGCCGGTCGTCGAGAGGACGCGGCCGGTACGCGTAGCGACTGTCGGAAAGCACGCCGTAAACCAGCTTGGCCGCACTGGACTGCTCGGCGCTGGGGCTGCCGGCATCGGCCTGGGCGGTGAGCCAGGCGACGGGCGCGGTCAGCGCGAGGGCGAGCAGGGACACCGGAAGGGCTTTGGCGACTTTCATGGCGATCTCGGGTGGGGGTCCGCTGTGGGGAAGACGCGGAACGCAGGGGCAAGGATGCACCCGCCTTGCGACCGATGCAAAGTGCCTGAAGTTGCACTTCGCGCCATCGTTCGCACCGCTCGTCGCCGGATTCGGCGCGGCGCGTTCAGGTTGCGGCCACTCCGGCGGCGCGGATCGCGAGCACCGGACTCAAGGCCCGGTACCGCCCGCTGCAGCGTGGTCGACGAGGTCGGCGAGGACCCGCGCCGCCAGACGCAGGGCGACGTCGCCCTCGGCCCGGGGCGGCAGGACCAGCGCGCGCCGTGCCGCGGGATCCAGCGGCAGGCGTTCGCGGGCGCGGGCCCTCTGCCGGGCGCGCTCGGCCTCGTACCAGGCGTTCGCCTCCGGATCCAGGGCCAGACGCGTCGCCTGGGCGGCATCCAGTGCCGACAGCGTCGTGGCCAGGGCCTCGGGCCGGGCCGGGCGCAGTTCGGGTACGGCGGCGATGCGCGGGCCGGCCGGCATGGCGGTGGCGCGCGGCGGCCGCGGCGGCGCGAGCGGCCCGATCGGGACGTCGGGGACCAGACCCTCGCCTTCGAGGCTGCGGCCGTCGGGGCGATACAGCATCGCGACCGTCATCTGCACGGCGCCCAGCGCGCGGCCGCGCGCCTGCGGCGCGCGATCGAGCGAAAGCAGGCTCTGCACACTGCCGCGACCGAAGCTGCGAGCGCCGAGGACCGACCCCCGGCCGTGGTCGCGCAGCGCCGCGGCAACGATTTCCGAGGCCGCGGCCGAGCCCTCGTCCACCAGCACCGCGACCGGGCCGGTCCATGCCGGCTCGGCGTCGCGGACGCGTTCGATCGAGACCCGGCCGCCGCCCTCGCGGATCTGCACCACCGGCGCATCGCCGAGGAACAGCGCGGCGACCTGTACCGCCTCCAGCAGCGCGCCGCCGCCGTTGCCGCGCAGATCCAGCAGCGCCGCGTCGACGCGCCGGGCGTGGAAGCCCTCGAGCGCGCGAAGGATGTCGCGGCTGGCGCTGACGGCATCGGGCCGGTCGCGGCGGGTCGCGTCGAAATCGGCATAGAAGCTGTCGAGGTCCAACACCCCGATCCTGCGGCCGCCGGCGTCGACGATCGACGTGCGCAGGCGCCCATCGGGCAGATCGACCTCGCGCCGGGTCAATGTCACCAGACGGCCGCGATCGCCCGCGGGCGCATCCGCCGCCAGCAACTGCAGGCGCACCACGGTGCCGGCCTGACCGCGGGTCAGCGCGACGACCCCGGGCAAATCCAGCCCGGCCGCCGGCCGCATCGGCCCGGTGTCGCCCTCGCCGACCGCCAGCACGCGGTCGCCGACGAAGACCGCACCGGACGCCGCGGCGGGGCCGCCCGGAACGAGGCCATGCACGACCACGAATGCGCCCCGTCGTTCGAACGACAGGCCCATGCCGATCATGCGCATGTCGTCGTGCGCGGCCTCGCCCTGCAGGGTCTCCGGCGGGAGGTAGCGCGCGGCGGGGTCGATGGCGCGCACGAAGGCGGCGATGAACTCCGCATCGGCGCGCTCCGGGGTCAGGGCTTCGGAACGCTCGGCGCGCGCGCGTTCGCCCAGTCGCAGCGCATCGCGGACCCCGGCGTCGTCGAACCCGGCCGACGCCAGATCCAGGGCATCGTTGGCCAGCGTCTGCCGCCACAGGGTCTCGCGTTCGGCAGCATCGCGCGGCCGCGGCGCGCGGCTGCGATCGACGATCCATTCCCCCGATGCGCGCAGGCCGTCCGCCTCGCCGAGCCGTGCGCGCACGAACGCCGCGCGCGCCGCCTCGCGTTCGCGAAAGCGGTCGAGCACGGCCCGCGGCAGGGCGAAATCGCCGGCGGAGGCGGCGGCCACCAGGGCATCGCGATCGCCGCGGAGCGCCTGCGCATCTGCCTCGGTGAACAGCATGCGCTCGGGATCCAGCGCATCGAGGAAATGCGCGAGCGCGGCATCCAGCATCTCCGCATTCAACGGACGCGCGCGATAGGCGAAACGCGGATCGGTCATCAACCCGTAGGCGACCTTGCCCGCGGTCTGCGGATCGAAACGCGGGCCGTCCGCGGCCGCGGCGGGCTCGGCCGCGATCGTCCGTGCTGCGGCGAAGACCAGCATCAGGCCCGCGATCGCCAGCGACGACCGCCAGCCCACGACCGGGCTCATGCGACGAAACCGGCCTCGGCCGCCTGACGGTCGGCGTGATAGGAGCTGCGCACCATCGGCCCGGAAGCGACGTGGGTGAAGCCCAGGCCCATGCCGTAGTCCTCCAGCGCCTTGAATTCTTCCGGAGTCCAGTAGCGCATCACCGGGTGATGGTGCGGGCTGGGCTGCAGGTATTGGCCGATGGTGATCATGTCGACATCGTGCGCGCGCAGGTCGCGCAGGGTGGCCTGCACCTGCTCCATCGTCTCGCCGAGGCCGAGCATGATCCCGCTCTTGGTCGGCACTTCCGGATGCTGCGCCTTGAACTTCTGCAGCAGGGTCAGCGACCACTGGTAATCCGCGCCCGGACGCACGTTGCGGTAGAGATCGGGCACGGTTTCGAGATTGTGGTTGAACACGTCCGGCGGACTGGTCGTCAGAATCTCCAGCGCGCGCTCCATGCGGCCCTTGCCGCGGAAGTCGGGGGTGAGGATCTCGATCTTCGTGCCCGGGCTGTGTGCGCGGACCGCGGCGATGCAGTCGACGAAGTGTTGTGCGCCGCCGTCGCGCAGATCGTCGCGATCGACGCTGGTCACGACCACGTACTTCAGGCCCATGTCGGCGATGGTGCGGGCGAGGTTCAGCGGTTCATCCGCGTCCGGCGGCTTGGGTCGGCCGTGGGCGACGTCGCAGAACGAGCAGCGGCGGGTGCAGACATCGCCGAGGATCATGAAGGTGGCGGTGCCGTGGCCGAAGCATTCGTGGATGTTCGGACAACTGGCTTCCTCGCAGACCGTCACCAGCCGGTTCTCGCGCAGCTTGGCCTTGAGGTTGGCCACCGCGTTGCCGCTGGGAATCCGCACCCGGATCCACGAGGGCTTGCGCAACACCGGGGCGTCGGCGAACTGCACCGGCGAACGCGCGATCTTGTCGCCGGCGACCTGCTTCTCACCCGGTTGCAAAGCGCCCGGTTGCAGCGCGCCCGGCTGCAGGGCAGACGACACGGGGTCGGCGACCACGGTGAGCGGGATGGTCTTCGCGACGGGATCAGGGCTGGACATCGAGGGCGGCCTGGGCCGCGGCATCCGCGGCGGAAGAGGGAACGGGCATGGGCGCGTCGGGCGAATGATCGGCGAGCGCGGCCAGATCGGGCATCGGTGCGGTCTGCAGACGCAGACCGAACTGCGCGGCGAGCGCCTCCAGCAGCACGGGTTTCACCGCTTCGAGGCTGGACGGGCCGCCCAAGTCTAGCATCGAGGTCACCTGCAGCCCGGCGTAACCGCAGGGGTTGATGCGGTGGAAAGGTTCGAGATCCATGGCGATGTTGAAGGCCAGGCCATGGAAGGTGCAGCCGCGGCGGACGCGGATGCCCAGCGCCGCAACCTTGGCGCCATTGACGTAGACGCCGGGCGCGCCCTCGCGGCGTTCGCCGGCGATGTTCCACTCCGCCAGGGTGTCGATCACCGCCTGCTCGATCCCGCAGACGTAGTCGCGCACGCCGATCCGCAGCCGTTTCAGGTCGAGCAGCGGATACAGCACGATCTGGCCGGGCCCGTGGTACGTCACCTGGCCGCCGCGATCGACCTGCAGCACCGGGATGTCGCCGGGCATCAGCACGTGTTCGGGTTTGCCGGCCTGGCCGAGGGTGAACACCGGATCATGCTCGACCAACCACAGTTCGTCGGGGGTGTCGGCGTCGCGGGCATCGGTGAAACGCTGCATGGCCCGCCAGACCGGGAGATAGTCGCGGCGACCGTTATCGCGGACGACGGCGGTCGCCGCGGGTCCGGTGCGTCGGGGTTCGGAACGTGCCGACTGCGCTTGCGGGAATTCAGAGCGACACTGCGCCATGCGCGGGGTCCTCCTGCAGGAAATGCAGCATGCGCGCGGCCGTCCTGCTGCGCGGCGCCAGCGCGTCGAGCAGTTCTTCCGCTTCGCGCTCGGACTCGACGCCGCCCAGCGGCGTGCGGCCGCGCAGGCGCGGCGCCTCGGCGAAGCCCATGCTCCAGTCGGGAAAGAGGCGCACATCGGCGGCCTGGTCGATCTCGACCACCGGATCCAGATGGCGCGCATCCTGCGCGATCCGTCGGTACAGGCCCTGGACCGCTTCGCGCGGGCCTTCCAGCACCTGCATGAAGCGGCCACCGTGATGCAGGAGCAGGCCGGTGATGCCCTGTGCGGCGTTGTGGGCGCGGGCGTCGAACAGGAGTTTCAGCAGGTCGGCGGCGTCCATCTCGTAGGCCTCTTTGCTGCGATAAAGCATTACCCACAGTTCCATATCGCCTCCTGCCCGTTTGCGTCGCGAAGTCCGGTTCGCGGAATGTGCCCGCAGGCGCGCCGCGCCGCGGGGCCCCGGTTCACGGCGTCCCGCTTCACAAGGTCCATTTCACGTCCGGCTCGGCGCGCAGCACGGCGTGGGCGGCTTCGTAGCGTTCGCGGTCTTCGGCGTGGAAGCTCAGCCGGATCGAAACGAAACGGCCGCCGGAGGAATTGCGCGCGGCCACGGTCTCGCGCAGCACGGTCAGGCCGATGCCTTCGAGCAACTGCGGGATGCGCTCCTCCAGGCCCGCGCCCGCGGGGCCCATGGCGGTGATCTCGAACATGCCGGGAAACTGGAAGCCGTGATCGGGGTGGTCGGAGCGGGGCGTGGTCATCCGCGGATTATGGGCCCGGACGGCGGGCAACCCAAGGGCGACCGGGCCGCCCGCGCGACGCTCACCACCAGCCCGGCATGCGCTGCGGGTCCAGGCCGCCGACCTCGAACACGGCCCTGCGTTTGCCCAGACCGCGCACCGGGAATTCGATCTCCACGGTCTTCGCGCCCTTGGCGAGGGTCCACAGCGCGCGCTCGTCCTCGACGAACATCGCGATCGCCTCGTCGGTCTTCGGCCGCGAACCGGGCAGCGGTTTCGCCGGCTTGCCGTCCACCACGACCTGCAGACGGCAGCCGCCGTAGCAATCGAAATCCCCGCGCTGAAGCACCAGATAACTGCTGCGGCCCCAGGCCGGATGGTCGCGGAAGATCAGCCGCACCTGGCTGGGACCGCTGCCGTCGACATCGACGTCGTCCTTCGCGTAGATCGCCGCGGAACGCTGCAGGCCCTGGCCGACGGCGATGTTGTCGTAGCTCCACAACGCGGTCAGGCGTGAGGCCTCGCGCGCGGCCTCGGCCTTGGCCTTCACCGTCTCGTATTCGGCGGCGACACGCTTCGCGGCTTCGGTGCCGGGGTGATCCATCATCAGCACGTCGGCCTGGGCGCGCGCCAGCGGCCAGTTCTGCTCGGCCACCGCCTTGTCGAAGGCGGCCGCCCCCTCGCGCGCGGCGTCGTCGCGTGCCTGGGCCTGCGCAGCGGCGGCGGCGCGGGCGGCCTCGGGGTCCTCGCCGCAGCCGGCGAGCAGCGCCAGACACAAGGCGGCGGGAGCGAGGCGGGACATGGAACGGCGCATGCTGGACCTCGCGGCAATGAGGGTCGGCGGATGGAAGCGAACAGGCATGGACGGATCAGGGCGGGCCGCCGGGCGCGCCGCGCTCGATCAGCAACACCACCGCTTCGGCGGTTTCGCCCGGCCGTTCCATCAACGACATGTGGCCGCAGCCTTCCAGCAGCACCTGGCTGGCGTGCGGTATGCGCTCTGCGTAGCGGGCCATGGCGCTCCAGTCGATGACCTTGTCCTCGCGGCACCACAGCAGCAGGGTCGGCTGCAGGATGTTCGCGGCTTCCTCGCCGGGCAGCAGGGCCTCGGGACCGCGACCGATGCGGTCGAGCACGGCCTGTTCGAACGGCGCTTCGTCGCGACGCCTGGCGATGTAGATGCGGTCCGCGGGCCACGGCACGTGCGGCATCGTGGCGCGATCCTCGAACACGGTCTCGAAATAACGCTCGAGCGAGGCCTGATCGGTGACCGCGAAGGGATTGCGGCCGGCGAGCACGTCCAGCCCGAAGCGGTTCTCGTCGAAACGCACGCCGGCGGCGTTGACCAGACCGATCCGCGCGATCGCCTGCGGCTGGCGCGCGGCGGTGAGCGCGGCGATGCCGCCGCCCATCGAATGCCCGAGCAGCACCACCGGCTTGCCGCCGGACACCTCGGGTCGCTGCAGGAAGTCGGCGACCCGCGCGCTCTGCGCGACGAAGCCGTAATCGGCACCATCCAGACGCTGGCTTTCGCCCCAGCCGGGCAGGTCGGGGATCACCATCCGGTAACGGCCCTTCAGCGCACGCGCCAGCCGGTACCAGTTCTCCTTGCTGCCGGTGTAGCCGTGCAGCATGACGAGAGTGGGCGCATCGGCGCGTTCGGCCGGCAACTCCACCCACACCCAGCGGTGATCGCCGACGGCCGTCTCGTGCCGTTCGGCGCCCAGCAGCATGCGCTGCTTGGCGAACTCGGCGCGCACCACCAGCCACGGATCGCGCCAGATCGCGAGCGCCAGCAGCAGCAGGATCGCGCCGGCGATCGCGTTGGCGATGAAAGCCTTGCGCGGCGACAGCGCCATCGGCGGCGGTTCAGCCGGTCGCGGCGCCCGCGGCCGACGGCGCAGCGGGCTCGGCGGGCGCGGCCGGCGCCGCGGGAGCGACCGGAGCCGCGGCGGGCTTGGCCTCGTCGATCGCCTTCTGCACCGAACCGGTGGTGATCGGGTGATAGCCCGGCTTCGCCTGTTCGAACACCTGCCTGGCGAACGCGAGCCCGCTCTCGGTCTGCACCAGCGCGTTGTAGGTCGGCATGATCAGCTTGCGCCGGCCGATCCGCTGCAGGAACGCGGCGATCGCCTCGTTGGCTTCGGCATAGCCGCTGCGCACCGCCAGCGGATACCAGCGCTGCGCGATCTCGCCGTTGGCGGTGCCGGTGAAACGATAGGCGGCATCGAGTTGGGCGAGCTGGTCGGTGCGCAGGGTCTCGGGCAGGCCTTCGAGGAAATGCACCCATTCCTGGGTGGTCCAGGCGCGGGTCAGCACGTCGGTCGGCAGCTGACCGGTGCCCAGCCAGGCCAGGCGCGCGGAATCGACCACGCCGAAACGGCGCGCGCGGATCTGCGGCGCGCCCGGCGGGATGCCCGGCTCGTACAGCCAGGCGTCGAACTCGGCCTGCGGAAAAATGCCCGGGTATTTGTCGAGCAGGTTGGCCTTGGCGTACTTCGCGAACTCGGCGGTGTCGATGCTGCGGAAGGCGTAATGGTCGAAATACCCGCGCAGGAACGGGTCGAATTTCTCGCGACCGAAACGCTCCTCCAACGCCTGCAGGAACCACGAACCCTTGGTGTAGACGGTGGCGGTGCTGTTGTCGTCCGGGTCCTTGAGTACGCCGGGTTTGGTCGCCAGCACCTGCAGCTTCGGATCGGTGGTCTCGTACTCTTCCTTCAGCTCGTTGCGCTCGATCGCGCTTTCCATGTCGGCCAGCTCGCGACCGTACAGGGCCTCGATGATCCGGCCCTCGACGTAGACGGTGAAGCCCTCGTTGAGCCAGGCGTCCTTGGCGCTGGAGAAGGTGACCAGATTGCCCGACCAACTGTGCGCCAGTTCGTGCGCGATCAACGAGACCAGCGACTTGTCGCCGACGATCACGGTCGGGGTGATGAACGACAGCCGCGGATTCTCCATCCCGCCGTAGGGGAAGGACGGCGGCAGCACCAGCAGGTCGTAGCGGTCCCAGCGATACGGGCCGTACAGCGCCTCGGTGGTCGCGATCATGCGTTCGGTGTCCTCGAACTCGGCCACCGCCCTGTCGAGCATCGCCGGTTCGGTCCACACGCCGCTGCGGTCGGAGATGCGCTTGAACACCAGGTCGCCGGCGGCGATCGCCATCAGATAGGACGGGATCTTCTGCGGCATGCGGAAACTGTAATCGCCGTCCCTGACGGCATTGGGGTCGTTGTCGGCGCTCATCAGCACCATCACGTCCGGACGCGTGGTCACGCGCGCGCTGTAGGTGTAGCGCACGCTCGGGGTGTCCTGCAGCGGTACCCACGACCGCGCGTGGATCTGCTGCGACTGGCTGAACATGAAGGGCAATTGCTTGCCCTCGGTCATCGACGGCTCCAGCCACTGCAGGCCGGAGGCCTGCGGCGAGGTGCGATAGGTCACGCGCACCTGCGGATTGCGGTTCGGCGTGTCGATGCTCAGCTTGCTGCCGAGCACCGGATCGGCGGCGGCCAGCTTGAAGGTCAGCGGCTGCCAGCCGCCCTTGCCGTCGCCGCCCTCGACCTTCTCGATGGTCAGGTCGCGTGTGTCGAGCAGCAGCGCGGTCGCGGCCTTGTCCTTCCACTCCAGGCTCAGCGTGGCGGTGCCGGCGAGGGTCTTGCTGTCGAAGTCCATCGTCAGGTCGAGGCCGAGGTCGGTGATCGCGACCTTGTCGGGCTGGGCGTAGGAATGCTCGTCGATCGTTGCGGCGACGGCCGGCTTGGGCTTGGCCGCGGGCGCCGTCGGCGCGGAGGTCTCGGAATTGCAGGCGGTCATCATCAGCGAGGCGAGCAGCGGCAGGGCCAGGATCGAGGCGCGCATGGCGTATGGGGGCACGGACAGGGGCCGCCAGTGTACCCGCCCGGTGGTTGCGGACGGTGGCCGGCCGCGGTGACGGCGGGGACGACCTCCGGCACGGTCGGCTCCGCAGCCCGGTCCGTATCCTGTGCGCATGCACTCCCTGCCTGTCCTGCCGCGCTCACTGCGGGCGCCGATCGCCTTTTGCCTGCTCCTCGCGACGACCGTCTCGGCCGCCGCCGACTTGCCCGCGCCCGCCTCGCCCGGGGGCCTGCCGCAGATCCCGCGCATCGACGCGCCGCTGCAGGCGGACGGCCGCGCCGAAGAACCGGCCTGGGCCGACGCCGCGGTGTTCGAACTGGCCTATGAGACCCGCCCCGGCGACAACACCCCGCCGGCCGCGCGCACCTTGGCCCGGGTGCTGTACACCGAGGACGCGCTGTGGCTGTCGTTCCGCGCCGAGGACCCGGACCCGACCGCGATCCGCGCCTTCCTGCGCGATCGCGACGCGCTGTGGAACGACGATTTCGTCGGCTTCGAACTGGACACCTTCGACGACCAGCGCCGCGCCTACGGCTTCTACGTCAACCCGCTCGGCGTGCAGGCGGACCTGATCGCCGAGGAAGCCACCGGCAACGAGGACACGTCCTGGGACGGGCTGTGGACCAGCGCCGCACGGATCACCGAAGACGGTTACGAGGCCGAGCTGAAAATTCCTTTCACCACCCTGCGCTTCCCGCCGGGCCAGGCGACCCAACGCTGGGGCCTGCGCCTGCTGCGGATCCGCCCGCGCGAGTTCCGCTACACCTACGCCAGCACCCGGATCGAACGCGGCGCGCGCTGCAATCTGTGCGGCCTGCAGAAGATCGAGGGCTTCGCCGGCGCGCGCCAGGGACGCAATCTGGAGATCGTGCCGACCCTGACCGTGCGCCACGCCGAAACCCGCCGAGCGGGCGGCAGCTGGGACGGCGAAGGCACCGAGATCGAACCCGGCCTCGACGTGAGCTGGGCGCCGTCGCCCAACCTCACCCTCAACGCCACCCTCAATCCGGATTTCTCGCAGGTCGAATCCGACGAGGCCCAGCTCGACCTCAACTCCAGCTTCGCGCTGTTCTTCCAGGAGAAACGTCCGTTCTTCCTCGAAGGCGCGGACTACTTCAACAGCCCGCTGAACATCGTCTACACCCGCCAGATCGCCGACCCGGACATCGGCCTGCGCGTCACCGGACGCAGCGGCCGCCACGCCTACGGCGCAGTGGTCGCGCAGGACGCCGTGACCCAGGTGCTGCTGCCCGGCGCGCTCGGTTCGAGCTTCGCCGTGCTCGAACAGGACGCCGACGTCGCGATCGGCCGCTACCGCTACGATTTCGCCCCCGCGGACGATGGCCGCCAGGCCAGTCTCGGCGCGATCGCGACCTGGCGCAGCGGCACCGACTACCGCAGCGCGCTGGCTGGCGTCGACGGCCGCTGGCAGCGCGGCGCGCACACCTTCACCGGGCAATGGCTGCGCAGCGACACCCGCTATCCGGTCGCCCTCGGCCAGGCCGACGACACCCCGGCCGGCGACGCCCTGACCCTGCGCTACAACTTCGGCAACCGCCACTGGAACGCCAACGTCTCGCATACCGACATCGACCCGGGCTTCCGCGCCGATCTCGGCTTCGTCGGCCAGGTCGGCTATCGCAAATCGGTCGCCGGCGGCAGCCGCGTCTGGTACGGCCGCGAGGGCGCCAAGATCACCCGTGTGTCGCTGTACGCCGACTGGGACATCACCCATCGCGCCGACGGCCAACTGCTGGAGCGCGAACTCGAAGGCAACCTCTTCCTCGCCGGCCCGCGCCAGTCGGAGCTGTCGTTTTCCGGCATGACCCGCGTCCGCTTCTGGCGCGGCGCGCTGTTCGACGAACGCTGGCTGTCGCTGTACGGCGAAATCACCCTGTTCCCGGGCCTGGAAGGCGGCCTGTATCTGCGCCGCGGCACTCAGCTCGACCTCGCCGCCGCGCGCACCGGCACGGTCGAACAGTGGGAACCCTGGGTCGGCGTGGATCTCGGCCGCGGCATCAATGTCAACCTGAGCTACAGCGGTCAGCGCCTGCGGCGCGACGGCGGCACCGCCTTCCGCACCAAGGTGCTCGACGGGCGCTTCAGTTGGCAGCTCGACCCGCGCCAGCGCCTGCGCCTGTCGGTGCAGGGCAGCGAGGTGGTACGCGACCCGACGCTGTACACCGGCCCGGTGCGCCGCCGCGGTCGCGATCTCGCCGCGCAGTTGCTCTACGCCTACAAGCTCAACCCGCGCAGCGCGCTGTACGCCGGGTATTCGCACGGCGGCTATTCCGACGATCTGCAGTCCTCGCTCACCGACGGCAGCCGCAGCCTGTTCCTCAAGCTGAGCTACGCCTGGCAACCCTGACCGAATCCTCGTCGCCCTGAACGGACGCCGCACGGATCGCCGTCGGTCGGATGACGCACTGGCCGCGGCCTGCGGCGGGGTCCGTTCTATCGACTTGCAGGGACAGGGGCGAGAAAATGGCCCATCCGGACGGCCGCCGCAGGCGGCCGCCGTCCTGCCGCGTCCAACCTTCACCTTCCAAGGCATCCACACGACCATGACCCAGCCTCTCCGCGCGTCCGTCCTCCTCAAGGCCAGCCTGCTGACCCTCGCCATCGCCCTCGCGGCGGCGCCCGCCAGCGCCCAGCGCAAGAGCGCACAGGACCAGCGCAAGGAGCGGATGGCCGAAATCCCGACCTGCGCCAAGCCGCTCGGCAGCATCTCGGTGCTCGAACCCGAAGACGCCACCGACTGGTGGACCGGCCAGCAGTTGCCGGCGCCGTCCAAGCTGATCAAGGTGTTCGTCAGCAAGTCGCGCTGCTTCACCCTCGTCGACCGCGGCGCCGGCCTCGACGCCGCCCAGCGCGAACGCGCGCTCGGCGCCAGCGGCGAGCTGCGCAACCGTTCCAACGTCGGCAAGGGCCAGATGCGCGCTGCCGATTACGTGATGATCCCCGACCTGATCTCGGCCAACAGCAACGCCGGCGGCAACGCCATCGGCGGCCTGATCGGCGGCCTGGTCGGCGGCCGCGCCGGCGCCGCGATCGGCGGCCTCGACTTCAAGCGCAAGACCGCCGACGTGGTCCTCACCGTCACCGACGTGCGTTCGACCGAACAGGTCGCGATGGCCGAAGGCAGCGCCAAGAAGACCGACATCGGCTGGGGCGCCGGCGGCGGCCTCTTCGGCTACAGCGGCTTCGGCGCCGGCGGCGCCAGCGGCTACGCCAACACCGAGATCGGCCAGGTCATCACCCTCGCCTACCTGGAAGCCTACATCGGCGTGATCGAACAGCTCGGCGGCCTGCCCGACAACGCCTCCGCGGCCAACGCGCAGCAGGCGGTCACCGTGACCAAGCCGGCGCGCCTGTTCACCACGCCCAAGGGCACCAAGGTCGTGCGCTCGCTCGACCCGGGCATGATGCTCTACCCCACCGGCAACAAGGAGGGGATGATGTGGGAAGTGGAAGACGAACTCGGCAACAAGGGCTGGGTCTCGTCGACGCTGATCGAACTGTCGCGCTGAGCGGCAGACCGCATCGGCAATGGAAAAGGGCGCCTCGGCGCCCTTTTTCGTGGCCATCGAATCCGCGCTACAGACGCGCCCGGATCAGATCCAGCAGCGCATCCGCCAGCGCGGTTTTCGGCGCCGGGCCCAGCGCCTGTGCGCCTTCGGCGTCGATCACGGTCAGGGCGTTGTCGTCGCTCTCGAAACCGCAGCCGGCGCGGCCGACCTGGTTGGCCGCGATCATGTCCAGCTTCTTGCGCTGCAGTTTGCCGCGCGCGTAATGCTCGACATCGTTGGTCTCCGCGGCGAATCCGACCACCACCCGCGGCCGCTGCGCGTGCGCGGCGACCTCGGCCAACACGTCCGGCGTGCGCACCAGCTCCACGGTCAGCGATTCGCCGCCGCCGTCCCGGGTTTTCTTGATCTTCTCGGCCGCCACCGTGCGCGGCGCGTAGTCGGCGATCGCCGCGG
The DNA here is from genome assembly GCA_044345955.1 of Lysobacteraceae bacterium. Classification (GTDB taxonomy): domain Bacteria; phylum Pseudomonadota; class Gammaproteobacteria; order Xanthomonadales; family Xanthomonadaceae; genus Lysobacter_I. Next base: position 323 of record JBIJAD010000063.1, on the reverse strand, counting down.
CGCCGATGTAGACATCGGCCGGCAGCGCGCCGAGCACCGCATCGCGCATCTGCGCCGCGGAGCGCACATCGATCCGGCGCACGGCTTCGGGCGTGGACAATTGCACCGGCCCGGCGACCAGCACCACCTCGGCACCGCGACGCGCGGCGGCGGCGGCGATCGCGAAGCCCATCTTGCCGCTGCTGCGGTTGCCGATGAACCGCACCGGGTCCAGATCCTCGAAGGTCGGGCCGGCGCTGATCAGCACCCGCCGACCGGCCAGATCGGCCACCGGCGCGGCGGTATCCGCCGCGAAGGCCGCGGCCAGCGCGGCCGCGATCGCC
>JBIJAD010000470.1:0-2653 GCA_044345955.1 Lysobacteraceae bacterium | reverse complement strand
CGCTGATCCAACTGCAGCGCGGCCTTGATCAGGCCGGCGACGCCCGCCGCCGACTCGGCATGGCCCATGTTCGATTTCAGCGAGCCGATGGCGCAATAGCCGATGTCGGAAGTATGCCGGCGGAACGCCCTGGTGAGCCCGTCGATTTCGATCGGGTCTCCGAGCGATGTGCCCGTGCCGTGCGCTTCGACATGGCCGATCGTGCGCGCGTCGATGCCGCCCTTGCGCATGCACTGCAGGATCATGTCGGCCTGGGCCACCGGGCTCGGCACCGTCACCCCGCTGACCGAGCCGACGTGATTGATCGCACTGGCCTTGACGACCGCGTAGATCGCGTCGCGATCCTCGCGCGCACGATGCAGCGGTTTGAGCACCACCGCCGCGACGCACTCGGAAGACACGTAGCCATCGCCGCCGGCGCCGAAGCTGCGGCACCGGCCATCGCTGGCGTACATGTCGGCGAGGCCGTAGCTGAGGTACTTCGCGGGATGCAGGGACAGATTCACTCCGCCGGCGATCGCGACGTCGCATTCGCCGTGGCGCACGCTTTCCAGGGCTAGATGGATGGCGGTCAGCGACGAGGAGCAGACCGTGTCGACGGTGATGCTCGGGCCGTGGAAATTGCAGAAATAGGACACGCGGTTGGCGATCATCCCGGACGACATCGAGACCGGCACCACCTGACGATCGAACAGCCGCTGCATGCCGACCAGCGCGTAATCCTTGTGCATGGCGCCGGCGAAGACGCCGACGGCGCGACGTTCGCTCCGCCCGTCCCGGCCCGGAAGCGTTTCGGGGGTGTATCCCGCGTCCTCGATGGCTTCCCACGATACTTCGAGGAATTTTCGCTCCTGCGGGTCCATGGTTTCCGCGTCGCGCGGAACCACGCGGAAGAATTCCGCGTCGAAACAGTCCGCATCCTCGATGAAACCGCCCCATCGCGACATGGGTTTGCCGGAAACCGATCGCGCTTCGCCGAGCACGCGCCAATCCCAGCGTTCGGCCGGGATTTCGGTCACGCAGTCCCGCCCTTCGAGCAGATTCGCCCACAGCGACCGGGTGTCGGGCGACAACGGGAAGCGCCCGGCGATGCCGATGATCGCGATCTCGTGGGTGCCGTCCTGCCCTGCCGCCGGCACGGCGACGGGTGCGGTCGCCGTGGCTGCCGGCGGTGCCGCCTCGACAGGCGCTGCGGGGGCGGTTGCCGGTGCCGTGTCGTTTTCGGCCGATGCTTTCCGAGTCGCGGCGGAGGCCGCGGCCAGATAGCCGGCAAGGTCGTGAATGTTGGTGTGCTCGAACAACAGCGTCGGCGCCAGTTCCAGACCGAGTCGCTGTTCCAGCCTCTGCACCAGTTCCAGCATGCTGGCCGAATCGAGGCCGAGGTCGTAGAAACCGGCGTGCGGGTCGATCATGTCGATGGAGAGCCCGAGCCGTTCGCCGACGAGTGTCCGGACCAGCATGGACGACTGCTGCCGTTGCGCGACGGATGCCGTTCGGACGGGAGGTGGCGCAGGCGCCGGCGCGGGGCGCGATCCGGGGTTCGGGAGCAACGCGGATGCGGCGGCGAGTTCGGGATTGATCTGACCCGGATGGCGGACGCGTTTGGTGGTCAACTCGCGCATCTCGGCGACTTTGTGCCCGTTCCCGTCGAAGAACTCCAGATCGAGCACGCTCAACTCCGGTGTGACCCGGATCGAACGGGTGGGGATCCGCGCGATGCATGCGTGCTGCAGCGGCCCGATGGCGCGAAACCCGCCGATCGCGATCGGCAGATAGAGCGGGAATTCCTGCTCGGCGCCGACTGCCGCCGCGGGATCGAGGACATCGCCGACGCCGATCGCGCCGGCATCGAGCAGCGCCGGATGGAACAGCAGGTCGAGGCCTTCGTCCTGGTGCGCGGGATCGACGGCGCATTCGACGTGGATCGCGTCGGCCGTCGCCAGACGGACCCCCGTGGGGCGCATGAAACCGCCGTGGACGAGACCGTGCGCGCGGCATTGCCGGTAGATCGCGTCGAGTCCGGTACGGGTCTGCGCGTCGGCGCGGATCGCGGCAGGATCCAGTCGCGTCCGGAAGTCGGCAGGCGCGACCGCGACCGCCTGGGCGCTGCAGTACATCTGCAGACGCTGCGGATTGTCGCGTTCGGCGGCTTCGACCTTGATCGTCCAGTGTCCGCTGCCCTGAGGGGAGGCCTCGATCCGGATCGGCACGACCTCGTCGCCGGCGATCGACAGCGGACGGTAGATCGTCAGACGATTCAACGCCCATTCGCGATGATCGAAACCGTGGTCGCGCAGGAACTGGTAAAGCAGATCGACGTAGGCCAGCCCGGGCAGCAGATGACGGCCGTGCACGATGTGATCGCGCAGGACCGGATGCCGTGCGCTGAGGTCGAAAGTGTCTCGGATCGAATTCATCGCGTTCATGCCATCAATGACGGGTTGAAGCCTGTACTTTCCAGAAGTTCTTCGCCGCTCGTCGGGGTCCGGCCATGGCGGCCGCGACCTCGGGAGTAGCGACCTCCGGAGTCGAGACCGTCGGGGACGGCGGCGGCGAGAGATCGACCTTGCGCATCCCGGGAACCGGCAACTGTTGCCTTGCCGGCATCGACACGGTGTGCGCGAACGCCTGCAGCACGACGTGCGCGTTGGTG
>JBIJAD010000062.1:0-13806 GCA_044345955.1 Lysobacteraceae bacterium | reverse complement strand
GGAGTCGCCGGTCGAAAACTATCCCAGCGGCGATGCGCCGTTCTCCTCGGACGACCCGCGGATGCTCGCGCAGCCGGCACACGTCTGCGAATTCATGGTGCCGATCGGCGACTGAGAGCGCCGACACCGGGGTCAGAACCGAACGCCGCGACAGGCGACGGCGCTTCATCCGCCGAAGCGGCCCTTGCACCGGTGCGGCCGGACCCAGCCGCTCTCGGAATAGTTGTCCACGAAACAGACGCGCACCTCGGCCATGCCCAGGCTGCACAGGTGGATCCAGACCGTGGCGTCCTGCTTGTCGCGGGTGATGAACCAGAGCCCGTCGCCGCGCGCCAGGCCCCAACTGTCGACGCGGTGCACCAGCAGATCGGCCTCGCCGCGGGCGCGGACGATCGCCACCCGCACCTGTGCCTCGCCGAGCAGGGCGGTCTGGTAGACCCGCGCCATCTCAGCGTGCACCCCGCCTTGTCGCGGCCCGGCGCGGCGCGCATACTCGGCCGGTGTCCGCAGGGAGGCCGCCGATGTTGCTCGAGATCCTGCTGAATCTGCGCAATCGCGGCGAACGGGTCGTGGTCATCCTGCGCGAGGGCCATAGCCGGCCGGAGTTGGGCATCGCCCACCCGAACGAAGACCTGCGCCGGGTCTCGCTGCCGGCGCTGTGGGGCATGGCCGAACACGCGACGCGCATGGAACCGCCGGCGACGATCGACGAACCACTGCCCGTCCGCACCCAGACCATCCTCTCGCATCGAGTGCCCGAGGATGTGCGCCGGGCCATCGACGCAGGCATCCCGCCGACCCCCGCTGGCTCGCGCCGGCACTGCATCACGCTGGATCTGCGGCTGTAGGCGCGATCCGCCGCAGGCGCAGCGGTTGCGCCGGGTCGCAACCGTTCGTTCATGCACGACTGCCCGTCGGACCGGCCGGCAACTTCAGTGCCGTTGTCCGCACGACTGCGCCGATCCGCGGTCCCGACCGAGAATCGACGCGCCGTCCCGCGAGCGGACTGCGGCATGCGACCGCGAGTCCGCTTCCGCATGGTCTGCCGGCGATCGCCCGCTTTCGGAACCTCATATCTCGTCGGTCTCTTTCCTGGCCATCAGGTTCTGCATGAACCAGGTCTGCATCGTCAGCGCGTGTTCGTTGAACTCCCTGGTCGCCGGCGGCATCACCTCGGTCGTGAAGTCGACGATCGGAGGCATCAGATGCTTGCTCTTCTTGGCTTTGGGTGGATCCGCAACGGCTTTGCGCTCTTCCTTCTTGCGCTTCTTGGTGACTGCCACGACTTCGTCGAAGTCGGACAGCTTCGAATCCGGTTTGGCGAAACTCACGGTACCGCCGCTGATATGCGGATTGCCCTTGCCGATCGCGTCGCGGCTGGCTTCGACGTGACCGAAGCCGTAGCTCGCCATCGGCGAGGCCAGGCCGTCGGCGATCTCCAGGCGCAGCGCCGTGGCCGGATCGAGCGTCGGCGGGCCCTTGACCCCGGTGATCGGATCGGACAATGCGGTGCTTTCGACGTGCGCCTGCAGGATGCTGGCGACGGTGCGCGCCTGCTTCTTGGTCTGGGTGAACGCCTGCACCCGCATCTTCTCGCTGGTGACGGTCGGGCCGCCCTTGTGCTCCTGACGGGCGCGGATCGCGATGCTGTGCTCATCGACATGGTAGGCGGAGGGCGCGCGATTGCCCTCGTCGAAAGTGAGAAAGGTGGTCTTGCGGCCGCTTCCGGACATGGTGTCTTCTCCCTGGTGAACGACGCGGGGCCGGCTCGACGAGGTCCCGTGCGAATGCGTGGCGCCGCTGAATACGGTTCGAGCCGCGATGATCTCCGATGGGCGCGCCGACGGATGGAGGCGCTCACATCGTGGACGACTGATGCCGTTGTCTGAGCGCATCCGCCCAGCCCTGCGGCGGCGCGCCCAGACCGTGCTTGGCGAACTTGCGTTGCACGTAATCGCCGATCTCGCCGAAGCTCTTGCCCTTGTCGAGCCAGCGCTGTCCTGCCGCGATCGCCGCTTCCATCCGCGAGCCGACGATCTGCTGCTGCATGATCCGATCGGTCTCGGCCTCGACCTCCTCGGGCGTCTGCTGTTTCATGGGGTCCTTGCCCATCGCCCTGAATTTGTCGACGGTATCCAACTGCGGAAAACGCTTGGTCATGCGCGTGAGCAGGGCGGACATGTCGAACTTGCTGCTGTCCCATGCCTTGTCCTGGGACTGTGCCTGGCTCTTGGCCGACCATTTCTCGCTCAGCGCCTGCGCCATCATGCCGGTGCCGACGTCGTGGGTCGGCGTGCCCATGGCCTCGGTGCCGAAAGCGGTGATGGTCTCGTTCAGACGCAGCAGCGTGGCCGAGGTCATGGCCGACGTCGTGTAGGACTTGCCGTGCCAGGTGTTGGTCGCCGGCGAGATGGAATCGCTGCCGCCGCGCACCAGGGTCTTGTTGGCGCGGGTCAGATGATCGAGCGACATCTTGCCGAACAGTTCGGTGTATTTGGTGCTCTCGCCGCTGGTGCTCTTGCCGAACAGTTGCATCCAGACCGTTTGTTTCGAATGCGCGATCTGCGCCTGCGGCGCCTCGATGAAGGCGTGTTCGCTGGATCCGGGCTGGACCATGAATGGTTTTCCCCGGGCGGTCAGGTAACGCGCTTCCGACAGGCTGCGGGCGCGCGGCGGCGACTGGGGATGCAGACCTCCTCCGTAGAACGAGGAACTGTCGCTGCTCATGGTATCGCTCCGTGGTCGAGGGGATCGGACAAGCGGTCGTCGAAGTCGTCGAGCAGCCGGCGCAGCGGGTCGATGCCGGCGAAGACGTGCGGGAAATGTTCCCTGCGGCAGCGGGCGAGCAGCGCGCGCCAGCGATCGCGCGCAACGGCGTCGAGCCCGGCCAGTTCCGGCAGCAGGTGGCGCGAGAGCGCGGCCAGTGCGCGCGGATCGGCCTGCGCGGTGTGCAGCAGCGACAGGCATTGCGCCGGCGGGCCCGTGCGCAGGGTACGCAGCGCGCGCAGCAGGTGCGCGTGATCGTCCGGATGCGGAAGATCCAGCAGTTCGGGCAGGGATTCGCGCAGCCGTTCGGCGCCGCGATCGTGCAGCGCAAGATGCAGCACCCGCCCGCGTGCGCTGCGCTGCGACTGCAGCACGCTGCCGCCGGCGGCGCGATGCCAGCGCGCCAGCGCGTCGAAGTTGACCGGCAGGCGTGCGCCGCGGCGCGGTTCGCCGTCGGCCCGACCGAGCGCGCCGGCGCGGATCGCCTCCGGATCGCCGCAACCGACATCGCTGGCGCGCAGCAACAGACGGCCGTCGCTCAGTTCGAGCAGCGCGGCCAGCACCGACATCGCTTCCACCGGCAGGGTCAACAGGCTGGTCTCCGGCCACGCGGCCGCCGTCGCCAGCAGTCGCAGCGGGCCGTCGCGGCGTTCCGGCGCGCGCCAGATCCGCTCGCCTCCGGCATCGTCGTCGGCCTCCTGCACGGCGCCGCGCCAGCGTCGGTACAACCGTTGCCCGCGCGATGAAAGCCCTTCGTGCGCCAGCACCACCAGCGGATTGCGCGGCGCGGCCACGCGCAGCCAACGCTGTTCGTCGTCGATGGCGAGGCGCCCCTCGGCGAGCAGCGGCTGCAGCAGCGGATGCGCGGCGAGCGCGCTTCGCTGGGCCTGGTCGCGACAACAGGCGAGATAGCGGATCAGCGGCGCGCGCGGGCCGCGGGATGCGATCTCGCCGAGCACCCGCCAGGCCCGCTCGCCGTCGGCGGGCGCGAGATCGACCACCCACAGCGCACGGTCGGGATCGATCGCGCCGCAGACCAGGCCGGCGCGGGCGAAGATCAGCACGCTGCGGGCGTCGTCGATCGCCTCGCGCAGTGTGCGCAGGCGTCCGATGCGCGAAGGCGCAGGCCGCTTGCCGCTGGTCGGGGCCTGATCGCGGGCGATGGCGTCGGCGGACCCGGGAAGGATCGGTAGCCGGTTCATGCGTCCTGCTCCTGGATCGTGGCAAGGCCGTGCATGCTCGACAGGACGCCCGAATGCGCACCGCCATGTCTGCCGCGCGCGATCAGCATCACGGTCAGCGGTGCGTTCGCGCCGCCGAACGGCGACAGCGCCGATCCGTGCGATTCGCCCTGCCCTTGCTGCGCCGTCGCCAGCGCATGCAGCGCCTGCAGGCCCCGGCCGATGGCCTGCCACGGCAGCGATTCGGAATGCGCGTCGGCGGACGACATCGGCGCGATCGCGCGCGACCACTGCGGGTCGTGCGAGCCCTGCGCGCCGCCATCCACGGGCGGGCCGCCGTGCGCGCCGCGACGGACATCGCGCAGCGCCTGGACTCCGTGATAGGCGGCGGACAGCAGACCAAGCCCGCCGCGGCGCAATCCGGCGGCCACGGCTTCGGCATGCCGCGAGCCGTGATCGGAAAGCGCATGGCTGGGACGGATCCCGGTTCCGACTTCACCCTTGCTCATCGCCTTGCGCGCTTCGCGCGTGCTATTGCGCAGATCGCGCGCGGCGGCGACACCGTGATACGCGGCCGAGAGCAGACCGAGCCCGCCGCGACGCAGACCACGGGCCGCGGCATCGGCATGCCGCGAGGCGCCCGGCGAAAGCGTGTGGCTGGAATCGATCCTGATCTCGCCCTCGCCGCGACGGAAGGCCTTGCGCGCATCGGTGGTGATCCTGCGCGCGGCGCCCAGCGCGCCCACGCCCTGCATCGCGGAGCCGAGCGGACGCTGGCCGGCGTTGCCGCCCGCCAACGGGCGAAGATGCTTCGCCAGCGCCTGCACCGCAACGGGATTCCTGCGCATCGCCGGCGAAGACTGACGCGCCTTGGCGATCGCGTGGGCGACGCGATGCGCGCCGATGGCCGGCGCCGGCGGCCGACGCTGCTGGGCGACCCGCATCTGCACGGCGATCACCAGCGCCACCGGGCGGGTGTGGGTTGCGACTGGCGATGGATTCGTCATCTGCGGCTCCTCTCGCTTGCGATTGCGTTCCGCGGTATCGCGTCGCCGGCTCAGCCGGCGGTCGCGCGTTCCTGACCGACCGGGTCGGCCAGGCCGAGCAGTTCGAAGATGTTGATCTGGCCGCCGCAGCGCACGAACACTTCGCTGTACAGCTCCGCGGTGTTCAGCCCGCCCCAGGCGACGGCGCGGCGGATCAGATACGGCACCGGGCTGTGCGGTTCGATGCGCTCCAGCACCTGCGCGATCTCGGCGAGCGCGGCGTAGACATCGCAGCGATCGATATTGCCGTGGACCATCCGCTCCTCCTGCTCCTCGGACGCTCCGCCATCGTGTGCGTCCGCGTCCTTGTCGGCGGCCGCGGCCACCGGCGCGGGCACGTTCAGGCCACGCCGGCGGGATTCGGCCTGCAGCACGTTCTCGACCCGCTCCAGGACTTCGCGCATCGCACCGAATCCCGGGGCGTCAGCGCCGAAGTGCGCATCGATGGTGCGCTCCAGGCGCGCCAGCACCTGCAGCGCGTCGCCGATCGTGGTCAGCAGGAACAGGATCCGGCCCTGCGGGGTGGACGCCAGCGCGGCGCCGACCTGTTCCAGACTCACGCCCTCGATCTCGGACTCGCGCTGGCGCCCGAGCGATGCGCGCAACTGCTCGTTGCGCAGCGCCTGCTCCCAGTCGCTCCAGGCGAATTCGCGGTCGCTGCCGGTGGCGGTGATCGCCACCCGACGCAGCGACGGCAGCAGTTTCTGGCCGATCCAGACCAGTTGGTTGAGCCGATGTTCGGGGTCTTGCGGATGCAGGCGTTCGCCGTAGCGATCGAACAACGCCGCGATCAGGTGCAGGCAGGGAGCGAGCGCCTGGTAGCCGCTGCGCGCGATCGAAGCCTCCAGCAGCCAGGCCGCGAGCTGCAGGTCCTTGCCCTGCCCGATCAGCGCCCGCACCGACAATGCGGCCGCGGTGTCCCAGTCGGCGCGCTTGAGTTCGCGTTCCCAGGCGCCGAGCGGCAGACTGGCGTCCTCCTCCTGGCGCGCATGGCGGATGCGTCGATAGCCGTCCTGGTCGTCCGCCGCCGGCGCGCCTTCCGGCGCGGCGCCGGGAATCGGCGCCAGCAGCGCGTCCAGCGAGGTGCCCAGCGCATCGCGGAAATAGGCCTGGATGCGTTCGATGGCGCGGTTGTCGGGTTCGTTCATCGGCTGTCTCCCTTCATTGCGGTTCCGGTGCGCTGCGCGGGAAGCGCACCGGCAATTCGATGGTCCGTTCCGCCTTGCTGGCCGGATCGGTGCCGGTCAGGCGCACGCTGGCGAAGACCACGGTCTCCGCGGTCTGCGGCGGTTGCGCCGGCGTGCCGCCGCCGGCCGCCGCGACGCGCTGCACCGGCACCGCGAAACGCAGCAGGATCGCGCCGCCGTCGCGCGCACCTGTGGACGGCATGCGGTGACGATCGATCAAGCGCAGCAGCGCCCAGGCGCCGTCTTCGCCGAAGCTGACGCTGCCGGCGCCGACCCGCAGGCCCGGCTGCGGCGGATCGGCCACCGGCCGCCAGTCCGAACGCGCGGCCCAATGCAATTCCAGCGCCACCGCTTCGCCCGGATACCAGGGCAGATCGGTCAGGGCATTGGGGAAGGTCGAATCGAGCAGGTCCGCGCTCAGCCGCCAGCGCACGATCTGGTCGGCGCCGACCGAACGGCCGCTCTCGGCCGGGAACTGCGCGCGGATGCCGATCGCGGCGGTTTCTTCCGGTGCGGCCAGATTCGGGCCGAAGAACGCCGCGGCGCGATCGAGCTCGTCCAGGAACGCCTGGGCGGCGCGCCAGTCGTCGCCGCCCAGGCCGCGGACCGCGTCGACGATCTGCGCACGGCGGCCCGCATAATCGAGGAAGAAGGCGCGCACCGCCGCCGGGCTCGCGTCGCGCGCATCCAGCGTCGCGAACGGATAGCGCCCTGCGAGATCGCGATTGAAGCGCGCCGCCAGATCCGAATAGAGCTGGCCGGCATCGGCGCGACGACGGTCGGTGCAGCGCAGGCGTACCTGCGCTTCCAGGGTGCGGCGCCGGGCCGAGAACAGGTCGTCGCCGGTCTCCGGCGAACGGTAGGCGGCGAGCACGGAACCGCAATTGGCGTAGGTCATGCCGGTGAGCTGACTGATGAAGTAGGCATCGAGATTGGCCACCTGCCCGGCCGTATCCTTGCCCTTGAGATAGCGCGCCAGCTCGTCGAGCGTGTTGCGCCAGTAGTTCGCGGTCTGCGGCGCGTCCCGCCACGCGTCGTCCACGCCGGCGGTGCCGGCGAGCAGATCGAGGAACGGCCGCGCATAGCTGCCCAGCACCTCGGCGCGTCCGACCTGGCGCTCCAGGAAACCGCGGGTCGCCGGCAGATCGGCAAAGGCGTACATGTCCTCGCCCTTCGCCGGCAGGGGCGGCGTATACAGACGGCTGGCATCGGCCAGGGCGTCCACCGAGCCCAGTTGGTCGGAGGCGAAATTGCGCGCGCACTGGCGGACGGTGACGCCGTTGTCGGCGAAGCCCAGGCTCTCGTAGGCGCCGAGCACCTCCACCAGCGGCGCGAGACCGCGGGCGAGTTCGCCGCCGACTGCGGCGACGCGGGCATCGGTCGGCACCGCCGCATCCACCGCTTCGACCGCGTCCGCGGGCACCTGCTGCGCGCGGCGCAGCGCATCGTCCAGCGACGCAGCCAGCGAATGTCGGGCCAGGCGCTCGTACAGCGGCAGACCGCCTTCGGGCAGTTCCGGCGGCGGGAAGGTCTTGGCGAACCCGCGGTATTGTTCGAGATAGCCTGCGGCCTCGGCGATTTCCTGGGCGCGCCAGGACACTGCGGTGCCGACGCACTGGAACGGCGCGGGCGTGCGCAGTTGCATGTAGGGCATGCGCACCAGCGCGGGCAGGCCTTCCAGTTCGCGACGCAGGTCGGCGGTCATCTTCAGGCCCTTGCCGTCGGACACGAACATCGGTCCGTAGGGCGGCAACTGCATGTCGGCCAGGGTGCGCATCTCGGGGCGATGGCACTCGCGCTCGTCGAACTTGCGCAGTACGCCGATCAGCGGCTCGGGCTGGGCGTAATAGGCGACCAGCGCGCGGATATCGCGTTCGTTGGCGCCGATCACCGACTGACAGGGATTGCGCGCGGCGGTGGAGGCCAGCCACTCGCCCTGCACCCAGGCCATCCATGCGCCGAGGCGGCGGGTGTTGGCGAGCACCGGCGGATCGCCGCGCCCAAGCGCGAGGACCAGATCGTCGCCGGCGCCGACCTCCCGCGAGATCGCGCCGCGCAGATCCACGCTGCGGTCGCGGATTGCGGTCGCCAGCCGCATCTGCAGACCGTTCGGCAGCACCGGCATCGGCAGATCGAGCTTGCTGCGGAAGGCGTCGTCGAGCACGTTGCCGCGCCGGCGCACGTCCTTCGGCAGCGGCTCGCCGAAGGCATAACGCGAGAGCGCATCGAGGGTGAGGATGAGTTCCGCCTCGTCCAGATTGCCGCTGTCGCCGGCGAGCGTGCGATAGCGATGCAGATTGTCCTCCAGCTCGCGCGCCGAGACGACGAGATCGCGGAACGCCGCCTGCTCGTCCTCAAGACCGTCGCCGCCGGCGTTGCGCGGGCGAGCGCTGGCCGCAAGCAGATCGCGCGCGCGCAGTTCCAGCCGGCAGGACAGGGTCGGCATCAGGATGTCCTCGACGCTCGACTTGCCGACCACCAGCGCGGTGCGGGTGGTCAGGCGACGGTCGATCCAGGACAGCGGAATCGCCGGATAACGCGAATCGGTGCGGACCCGGGCGACCCGGGAGAGCAGCGGATAGACTTCGCCGACACCGAGGCACTCGCCGCTGTTGGCCGGCGGCACGTGCGGCGCCACTTCGACCAGCTTCTCAAGCCCGACCACGGTGTTGTGGACCTGCTTCGACAGGCGCATCGAAGCCGCGCCGAGCGCCACGAACATGCCCAGCAGGCCCAGCACGCCCGCGTACTGCATGCGTCGGATCAGCGCATTGCGCGACCATACTCCGCGCCTGGTCGGCCGCGCCAGCGCGACTTCGCGCAGCGCCTTCTCCGCGATCAGCGCATCGACGAAATCCACGTCCTTGCGCACGCCGTCTCCTCGCGCGCCATCGGACTCCACCGCGCCGGTGAAATAGACACCGCGGAACAGATGCGCGCTCTGCCATGCGCTGGGCCTGAACACGGTTTCCAGCCACTGCCCGAGCGGTTCCCTGATGGCGCGGAAATGCGCCGGAAACAGGAAGAAGTCGTCGGCCTGGACGAGATCCTCGCGATGCGCGGCGACGTTCACCTGCAGCTCGCGCAGCCGCGCGGCGATCCGGTTGCAGGCGGTCTCGGCCCATTTGTCCGGGGGATCCGACTGATCGCTGCCCTCGGCCGAATAGCCGAACATGTCGGCATGACGGGCACGGTCGAAGTTGCGCCAGAACGCGGCGAAGCCCGGAATCTCGTCGCAGCGGGTGACCACCACGTAGATCGGCAGCACGAAATCGATCCGGGCCTGCAACTGCTCGAGTTGACGCGCGACCTCCACCGCGAGCGCTTCACGGCTGCTGCGCCCGGTGCGGCGCAGGGCGGCCGCCGACACGCACAGCAACACGCCGTCTAGGGGCCGCTCCGGACGCAGCGCATCGAGCGCGTCAAGGCCACGCTTCCATTTCGTCGCTTCGGCGCTGCCGGGCGCGGCGGTGGCCAGCGCGCCGTCGCTGTCGATCAGCACGCCGTCGCGGAAGAACCGCCACTGCATGCCGTCGGCCTCGAGTTCGTCGGCGCGCGCCGGCGGGCGATGCTGCAACGGCGTCGACACCGACGCCAGCAGGCTCGACTTGCCGGCGCCGCGTTCGCCCAGCACCAGCATCCACGGCTGGCGATAGCGCCATTCGCGGCGCGTGGCGAGATAGTCGATCGCCGTGAACAGGCGCGACAGCACGCCGGCGATGCGGGCGCAAATGCCGCAACTGCCATCGTCGCCTTCGACCTTCGCGATCTTCGGCGCGCGCAGTCTGCGGCTGGCCCATCCCAGCAGCAACAGGCCGGCGACGACAGCCGCGATCAGCAGGGCGCTGCGCCCCGCATCGACCGTCGACCACCACGCCTGCAGCGCCGAAAAATCCATCTATCCTCCGTGCGAGATCTTGCGGATCGGCTCGACCAGCACCAGCCAGATCGCGCTGGAGACCAGCAGATAGGCCGCCAGCCCCACACCCAGGCCGATCAACCACGGCGTCAACGGCGCCAGACGCGACGGCGTGCCGTCTGCACGCAGTTGGCTGAGCGCCTGCGGGAACGCCGGACCGGATTCGAAATCGTCGTAATGGCGCTCGACCAGATGGAACAGCCGTCCGCGCAGCGCATGCAGCGTGCGCTCGCCGTCGCCGCCGCGATGGCGCCCCTTGAAGCCCAGACGCAGGGCCAGCAGCAGCACCGCCGCCAGTTCCGATTCCAGCGGGTCGCGCGTGCGCGATTCGAGCAACCGGTCGACGATCGCGAAGAAATGCACGCCGGCGTTGCGCGACTGGAATACCCGGTATTCCAGCAGTACGTCCATCCACGCTTCGGCGCCGGACCAGTCGGTTTCGAGGATCAACTGCTCGTCGGTCAACGCGGCCATCGCATAGGCGGCGTGGCGATGCGCTTCGATCTCCGCCGGCATGCCGGTGCGCGCGATTTCCGTGCGCTGCGCCTTGATCACCCCGGCCAGACGCGCGCTGACCCGCGCGGCCAGATCCGCCGGTTCGGTCGGCGGCGGCTCGTCGCCCACGACCAGCATCGGACCCAGCCGGCCTTCGGCGATGGCCAGACGGATCGCGGCCACTTCCTCGTAGTACTCGGCGAAGCGGGCGACGAGAAACAGCGGTGCGCCAAGACGTTCAGGCATGGCCGCCTCCCGCCGGTTTCGGCAGATCGCGCTGGCGATGCAGCACGATCGCGGTCGGTCCCTGCCCGGTTTCGCCGTGCACCACCAGACTGCGGCCGCCACGGAAGGTCATGACTTCTCCCTGCGCCACGCTGAGCGCCTGCGGTGCGAGCGCGAAGATCAGCGCGTCCGGACGCAGGCCGAGCGTGGCGATTTCCTCCTTGCCGAGCGCACGCACTTCGGCGCCGGGCACCCTGCGCTGGCGCAGCACCGGCAGCAGATCGTCGCTGCCGATGCGCGCATGCTGCAGCCAATCGAGCATGCCTGCGGCGGTCTGGCCCTCGCCGATCCGCAGTTCGATCAGTACCGGCCCGTGCATGTCTTCCGGCAAGCGGCGCGAGAACACGCCCTCGCCGATGCGATCGAACGCCATGCTGTCCCAGGCGGTGCGGATCAGGCCCAGCTTGCGCTGCACGAAGGCCAGCGCGGCCTGGAAATGCGGCTGACAGTCGTCGTGGCGGTACGGATCCATCGCCAGCGGCCGCGGGTCGCTGCCGATCGCCGCCATCCGGCCGACGATCTGCGCCATCGTGTTCCAGGCCTGCGCCGGCGAAGTCAGCGGGTCGGACAACACCGCATCGATCAGCGGCAGGCATGCGGCGATCGTGCGCGCCGCATGCAGATGCGAGCGCGCCTCGGTCCCGAGCGCGGCGAGCGATTCGGGCACGTCTTCGCCGGTGACGCCGACCAGTTGTGCGATCTTTTCCCACATCGCGTCGCGCAGGGCGAGGAATTGGCGCTCCAGGCCCTGTTCGGCGAGAAAGGACGAAGCGCCGATCCTCAGCAGCGGCGGGTGATACGGCGCCAGTTCGACCATTCCGGTGGCGTTGCGGCGCACCGCCAGCAGCGGCAACGACGGATAGCCGGACGGCAGGGTGCCATCGGTGTGCAGGCTGAGCTTGACCCGCTGGCGATCGACCACGACATCGCCGGTGCCGATGGTCTCGTCGAAGGTCTCGCGGCCTTTCACCGGTTCGAAGCGCCGGATCGACGTGGTCGGCACGTCCATCGCGCCGGTGCGCGGCGGGATCGCCAGGAACACCCGCACCGGCTTGCCGTCGATGCCGCACTCCGCATCGACGTCGATGCTGAGCACGCGCTCGTCGTCGACCGCGCGGAACACCAGCGGCAGGCCGTCGGGCATCACCGCGTCGCATTCCAGAAGCTTGATCAAGCCCTTGGCCAGACGCGCGGTGTCCAGCAGCAGGTGACGCACACCCCAGACGTGCGGCGAGATGCCGAGCAGGCGCTGATGCAGCATCGCCTGCGACTGGATGTCGTGCTGCTGGAAATGCTGCGGCGACAGCAGCATGCCTTCCGACCACAGGACGGCGTCGGGCAGGAATTCGGTGTTGAGTGTGCCGTTCTGTTTCATTTTTCCTCCACCACCGCGATCGAGGTCGCGCCCAGGCGCAACGCGACGCGCTTGAAACGGGTCAGACCGATCACCGGCCAGCCTTCCTTCGCAGCGTAATTGGCGAAGGCGTAGACCCCCAGACCGTCGTTGCGGGTGCCCTTGGGCAGGGCGACCTGGAATTCCGACGTGGGCGCCGGCAGTTCCAGCGACACCACCACCAGATCCTTCGGAAACTCGGTGCGCAGCAAGGCCCGCTGGCGGAACCAGTCCGGCCCGGTCTTCGGCAGCGCCGCCTCGGCGCGTTCGCTGTAGGCGACGACGATGTCCAGTTCGGTCGCATTGCCGCGATTGGCGTTGCGGTCCGCGGAGACCTTCAACTCGCGCAGCGCCGGACGGTCCGGTCCGATGCCGAGCGCGCGCTTGACCGGCGACATCGCCGAGCATGCGCCCAGCAGCGCGACGCAGGCCAGGATCGCGGCGATCCGCGCGGAGCGGGACCATGCGGAGCGGACCGCGGCGTTCACGACAGCACCAGGACGCGGAACTGCGCCGGGGTCAGACAGATGCCCGGGCAGTTGGGCAGCAGGCCGTTCTGGCCGTTGATCGAAGTCAGCCGGCTGGCGAAGATCGCGCCGACCAGCAGCTTGAAACTGCCGAGGAACGAACGTTTCGGCCCCATGCACATGCCGGAGACCACGCCGACGCCGACATCGGCGGTGCTCAGGGTGCTGATCGTGATCAGGTTCTCGGCCAGTCCGCCGCCGTACAGCACGTTGAACACGGTCGGAATATTGGTGATCGAGAAATCGATGTTGGCCAGGGGCACCGGCACGATCGCGACGATGCACACGTCCGGAAAGCCCAGGCTCATCACCCCGAGATTGGTGTTCGCGAACATGCCTTACCCCATGCTGATGCGTTCGGCGTCGACCTTGACGTCGCGCTCGGCGGTGAGCAGCGCGTGCTCGCCGTGCAGGCGCAGCAGGCCGCGGGCGTCGAGCAGGTACTGGCCGACCTTGCCGACGAAATGCGCCGCCTGCTGCACGATCGCGTCGGTCGCGGTCGCGAACAGGTTGCGCCCCTCCAGCGCCAGGGTGCCGGCGGCTGCGGCGATCGCCACATCGCCGGCGCTGGCGATGTCCACCCGCTCCAGCGCGTGGATGCCGACCCGGCGCTGGCGCAGGGCCAGCGCGTCGGCGCCGGGTACGCTCAGGTGCGCGCAACCGCCGGGCTCGCGCGCCAGCACATGCAGCACGTGGGCGATGCCGTCGACGCAGAGGCCGGCGAGGACCCGGTCGCCGGGCTGCGGTTCGATCAGGCAACTGAGCGCGCGCTGCGCGCGCATGCCGTTGCCGAGCAGACAGCCGCCGTCCTCGAACAGCATCGCGACCCGGGTGTCGATCAGGGTCGCCGCGCTCGCGGCGGCGGAAACATTCACGGCGGACATGGCAGATCCTCCAGAGACAGGGTCGGAGCCTCGACATCGAGCAACGCCTGGTTGCTGCCGCGCATGCCGCGGCGACCGGTGCCGCGGAAGCTCGTGCGCACGGCGGCGGTGCCGTGGAAACGA
>JBIJAD010000274.1:0-5467 GCA_044345955.1 Lysobacteraceae bacterium | reverse complement strand
TCGACGGCTACGCGGTCGGTGGCCTGGCCGTCGGCGAGCCCGAACACGAGCGCAACGCGATGCTCGATCACACCTGCCCGCAACTCCCCGCCGACCGCCCGCGTTACCTGATGGGCGTGGGCCGTCCGGAGGATCTGGTCGAGGCGGTGGCGCGCGGGGTCGACATGTTCGACTGCGTGATGCCCACCCGCAACGCGCGCAACGGCCACTACTTCACGAGCTTCGGCACCGTGCGCATCCGCAACGCGAAATACGAGCGCGACCTGCGCACGATCGAGGAGGGGTGCGGCTGCCCGGCCTGCGCCGGCGGCTTCACCCGGTCCTATCTGCGCCACCTCGACCGCTGCAACGAGATGCTCGCGCCGATGCTCGGCACCCTGCACAACCTCTGGTACTACCAGACGCTGATGGCGGACATGCGCGCTGCGATCGAGGCCGGCGCCTTCGCCGACTTCCGCGCCGCCTTCCACGCCGCCCGGGCCGGAGGTGGGTCGGGCGGCGGCTGAAGGCAGCGACGAGAAATCGCCGCTGCCGCGGCACACGGATCCGCCGCCCGCGAATCGATCACGCAAGTGTTTGATTACTCGTGCTTCGGACTCGCTCCCGGATCAGGTCCGGGGCAGGCTCTTCGGGCCGGCTTCGTCGTTCAGTCCGCTAGCGGGCTGTCAACGGGAGCGAGTCCGAATTCACTTCGGACTCGCTCCCACCGGACAAGTCCAGGACGGACTTGTCCGGCGTGATCTGAACTTTTCCCGTGGCCGGGCGGTCATGGGGAGGGCCAGCACGCCCACGGAAGGCCCGGAGCAGCCTCCGGCCCGCCCGCCGAGCGGCCCGCATGGCATAATCCCCGACTGTTTTGCGCCACGGACCCGCAATGAACCTGCTCGACCTGCTGATTGCCCCTGCCTACGCCCAGGCCGCCGCGCCCGGACCGGCCCCCAGTCCCTGGACGCTGCCGATCATGCTCGGCGGCTTCTTCCTGCTGATGTACTTCATGGTGATCCGGCCGCAGAGCAAGCGCGCCAAGGAACACCGCGCGATGCTCGACAAGCTGGCCAAGGGCGACGAAGTCCTGACCAACAGCGGCATCGCCGGCGTGGTCCGCGACATCGGCGACAGCTTCGTGAGCATCGAGATCGCCGACAACGTGCAGATCCGCGTGCAGAAGGGCGCGATCGGCCACGTCCTGCCCAAGGGCACGCTCAAGTCGCTGTGACCGCTCCGGCCTGACCTCCCGTCCACACGAATGCGGCCGGTCGCGCGACCGGACGCGGTGCTCGTCATGCTCGAATATCCCCGCTGGAAATACGCCATCGCCCTGGTCGTCGTGCTGGTCAGCGTGCTCTACGCCCTGCCCAACATCTATCCTCAGGACCCGTCCGTCCAGATCACCGCCAAACGCGCTTCCGTGGTCGTCGACGGCGCCCTGAAGCAGCGCGTGTCCAAGGCGTTGACCGACGCCGGCGTGAAGACGAAGACGATCGAGACCCAGGGCGACAACCTGCTGGTACGCACCGCCGACAACGATGTCCAGGACAAGGCCTACGACGCGCTGCGCGTCGTCCTCGGCCAGGACTACGTGGTCGCGCGCAATCTCGCCTCGAACGTGCCCGACTGGCTCAGCGCGATCCGCGCCAAGCCCATGGCGCTGGGTCTCGACCTGCAGGGCGGCGTGCACTTCCTGATGGAGGTCGACAAGAAGTCGGCGATCGACCGCCGCTTCGAGGCCTATCTGTCCGACATCCGCGTCGCCCTGCGCGACGACCGCATTCCCTATGAGAGCGTCGAGCGCAGCGGCGATCGCGTGATCGTGGTCAATCTCGGCGCCGGCGGCGATGCGGAACAGGCGCAGGGCGTGATCCAGACCAATCTCGCCTCCAGCGCCAGCGACCTCGGCGCGATGAGCGCCGGCGGCGCCTTCCGCTTCGAGACGGTCGGTCGCACGATCCGGGTCGAAGTCTCCGAGGAGATGGTCCGGCAGATGAGCCTCAATGCCATCGAGCAGAATCTCGGCACCCTGCGCAACCGCATCAACTCGCTGGGCGTGGCCGAACCGGTGATCCAGCGCCAGGGCGCCGACCGCGTGGTCGTGCAGTTGCCGGGCGTGCAGGACACCGCCGAGGCCAAGCGCATCCTCGGCGCCACCGCCACCCTCGAATACCGCGGCGTCTACGAGGGCAACGCGCTCGACGCGCGCGAGACCGGCAGCATCCCGGCGGGCGCCCGACTGTACGAAAGCCGCGAGATCGGCCCCGACGGCAAGCCGGTGCCGGTGCTGCTGAACAAGCGCATCATCGTTTCCGGCGAGGACATGGTCGATGCCCGCGCCGGCGTCGACCAGAACGGTCAGCCCTCGGTATCGGTGAATCTCAACACCGCCGGCGGCCAGCGCATGCTGCAGTTCACCACCGAAAACGTGAACAAGCCGATGGCGGTGGTGTTCATCGAACGCATCCCGCAGGTGCGCACGGTCAATGGCGAGACGGTGCGCACCTTCCAGGTGAAGGAAGAAGTCATCTCCATCGCCAGCATCCGCGAACCCTTCGGCAAGCAGTTCCAGACCACAGGTCTGGAGCGCAAGGAGGCCGACGATCTCTCCAAACTGCTCAAGGCCGGCGCTCTCGCCGCGCCGATGGACTTCATCGAGGAGCGCACCGTAGGTCCGAGCCTCGGCAAGCAGAACGTCGAACGCGGCCTGGACGCGATCGTGTTCTCGTTCCTGTTCGTGCTCGCGTTCTTCGTGGTCTATTACCGGATGTTCGGCCTGGTCACCAACATCGCGCTGCTGCTGAACCTGCTGATGGTGGTGGCGGTGATGTCCTTCCTCGGCGCGACCCTGACCCTGCCCGGTCTGGCAGGCATCGCGCTGACCGTGGGCATGTCGGTGGACGCGAACGTGCTGATCAACGAACGCATACGCGAGGAGTTGCGGGCCGGATTGCCGCCGCAGAAGGCGATCGCGGAGGGCTACGACCGCGCCTCGGGCACGATCGCCGACGCCAACGTCACCGCGCTGCTCGCCGGCGTGGCCCTGTTCGCGTTCGGCACCGGCCCGGTGAAGGGTTTCGCGGTGTCGCTCATCGTCGGCATCCTGACCTCGATGTACACCGCGGTGTCGGTGTCGCGCGGCGTGGCCACGCTGATCTACGGCCGCCGTCGCAAGCTCGAATCGATCGCGATCTGAGGGAACGCATCCATGAAACCTTTCAATCTGTTCCCCTACGACAGCGCCTTCGATTTCATGCGCCTGCGCATGATCTCGTTGATCGTGGCCGCCCTGATCATGTTCGTCGCGATCGGCGGCATGGTCTTCAAGGGCTTCAATTTCGCGCTCGATTTCACCGGCGGCGTCGGCATCGAGCTGGCCTACGACAAGCCGGTCGACGTCGACGCCGTCCGCGAGCGGCTGGAGCAGGCCGGCTTCGGCAACGCCCAGGTGCAGACCTTCGGTTCCGGCAACGACCTGCTGATCCGGCTGCGCGACGCCGCCGCCCCCGCCGCGGCGACGTCCACCGACGCCAGCGACGAGGAGAGGCGCACCGAAAGCATCGCCGAGAAAGTGCGCGAGGCTGCCTCCGAGCCGGGGAACCCGGCGCGCAAGCTCAACAGCGCCGACATCAGCCCGCAGGTCGGCCGCGAGCTGGCCGAGAACGGCGTCTACGCGATGCTGTTCGTGGTGCTGGGCTTCCTGATCTACATTTCGTTCCGGTTCGAGCTGAAGTTCGCGATCGCCGCGATCATCACGACCCTGCACGACGTGGTCGTGGTGCTGGGCTGGTTCGCCCTGACCGGGCGCGAATTCGACCTCACCGTGCTCGCCGGTGTGCTGTCGGTGATGGGCTATTCGATCAACGACACGATCGTGGTGTTCGACCGCGTGCGCGAGAACTTCCGCGGGATGCGCGCGAGCCCTTCGGAAGTGCTGAACCGTTCGATCAACCAGACCCTCTCGCGTACGGTCATCACCTCGTTCGTGGCCCTGCTCACCGTGCTCGCGCTGTATTTCTACGGCGGCGGTTCGCTCAAGGGCATGGCCGAAGCGCAGTTGCTCGGCATCATCATCGGCACCGTGTCGACGATCTTCATCGCCTGCCCGCTGCTGTTGTGGCTGGGCGTGAGCAAGCAGGACCTGTTGCCGAAGGCCCGCGACGAGGCGGAACTGGCGCGTCGCCCGTAACCGCCGGCGCCCGCCGCAACGGAAAAGGCCGCGCAGCGATGCGCGGCCTTTTCGCATTCTGCAGAGCGGATCGCAGATCGGCCCAGGCAAAGACCTCAAGCGCAACGACATCCGGGCCGTGCCCACCGCCGGTGGCGATGACGCATGGATGGGGTTGTCGAGCGGATCAATCGAAGGACTTGGCGTAACCGGTGTTGACGATGGTCTGCTGCAGAGGCTCGATCAGGCGCACGTTGGCGGCGACGATCTGGCGGCCGCCGGCATCGACGTGCATCGGCCCGAGCGCGGCGCCGCGGTAGTCGCAGACCCGGCCGCCGGCCTCGCGCACCAGCAGCACGCCGGCGGCGACGTCCCAGGCGCGCAGTCCGGCCTCGAAGAAGCCGTCCAGACGACCGGCGGCGACGTAGGCCAGATCCAGCGCCGCCGAGCCGGCACGGCGGATGTCCTCGGCGTGGACCAGCAGCGACTTGATGCAGTCGAGCTGGGCGTCGGCGCGCTTGCGCTCGCGCGGGGCGAAGCCGGTGCCGAGCAGGGCGCCTTCGAGATCGCGACGTTCGGACACGCGCAGTCGGCGGCCGTTGAGCTGGGCGCCGCTGCCGCGGCTGGCGGTGAACAGTTCGTTGCGCAGCGGGTCGAACACCACCGCATGCAGCGGCTCGGCGCCCTCGCACAGCGCGATCGAGACGCACCAGTGAGCGAAACCGCGCAGGTAGTTGCTGGTGCCGTCGAGCGGGTCGATCACCCAGGTGTAGCGGCTGGCGCCGCGGTTGCCCTTCTGCTGCCCGCCTTCCTCGCCGAGGATGGTGTAGTCCGGCTGGGCGCGGCGCAGTTCCTTGACGATCTCGACCTCGGCCAGGCGATCGACCTCGCTGGCGAAATCCATCCGGTCCTTCTCGACCACGTCGATCGCGTCGAGCCGGGCCATATGCCGCAGGAGGATGTTGCCGCCGGCGCGAGCCGCCTTGACCATGACATTGACTGCGGGCTGTTGCATCGCGAACGACTCCGGGCGCCGCGGCGGGCGCGCATCGACTGGGCGGGGGAAAAGAGCGGTGTGGCTGCCGCAACAGTTTAACATTGCCGGCATGGCTTCCGACTCCGTACCCGCGGTTCCCGTGCCCGCGTCCCCGTTGTTTCCCGCCGACCGCCTGCGCATGGTGCTGGTCGGTACCCAGCATCCCGGCAACATCGGCTCCGCGGCGCGGGCGATGAAGACCATGGGGTTGTCCCGTCTGGTACTGGTCGCGCCGGAACGCTTTCCGCATCCGGAGGCCGCCGCACTGGCCGCCG
>JBIJAD010000221.1:0-6654 GCA_044345955.1 Lysobacteraceae bacterium | reverse complement strand
CGGGTCGAGACCCTGGCCGAAGCGGTGGCCGACTGCCGTCTGGTGCTGGGCTGCACCGCACGCAGCCGGCGCATCGCCCTCGAGGAACTGTCGCCGCGCCGGGCCTCGGCCCGCGCCCTCGACACCGCCCGCGCCGGGGGCGAGGTGGCGGTGGTCTTCGGCCGCGAGCGCACCGGGCTGGAGAACGACGAGCTGCAACTGTGCCATGCGGCCGTGCACATTCCGGCCAATCCGGACTACAGTTCGCTCAACCTGGCCGCTGCGGTCCAGGTCCTGGCATACGAATTGCGTGTCTCTGGAATCGAAATGCCTGGAATCGGAATGCCCGGGATCGATGCACCGATGGCCCCGGTCACGGAGCCGGCCCCGGTCCGCGATGCGCCCCCGGCGAGCGCGTGCGAACCGGAGCCCGGGAGGGAACCGCCCGCGACCCACGCCGAACTCGAAGGTTTCTTCACGCAATTGGCGGATACTCTGGATGCGATCGATTTCCACAAGGGCCGCACACCCGCGGCGGCGATGCGCAAGTTCCGGCGACTGTACCTGCGCGCCGGCCTGGACGCGCGCGAAGTCCGGCTGCTGCGCGGGATGCTGGCCGATGCCCAGCGCATGGCCGACATCGCCGCGGGCCGTCTCCCGTCGTCGCGCAAGGGCTGAGGCCGCAGGTCGGCCCGACCCGTCGCGATGTCGCACGGAGCGCTGACCTTGTCCGGCGTCCTTTCCCGACTCTTCGCCCTCTTGGCGAGCCTGCTGCTCGCGGTCGGGATCGTGCCCGATGCGGCAGCCACCGGCCAGCAGGATCACATTCTGGTCCTGGGCCGGATCAGCGACGACCCCAAGACCCACTACGAACAGCTCAAGCCGCTGCTCGATTACGTGGTCCCGCGGATGGCCGACGTCGGCATCCGCGAGGGCCGGGTGTTGATGGCCCGCGACGCCCAGCAGATGTCCAGCTACCTGCGCCGCGGTCAGGTCGACTGGGTCACCGAGACCGCCGGCACCAGCATGCTGCTGCTGGAACGCGGCGGCGCCCAGCCGCTGCTGGTGACCGAGCGCGACGGCGCACGCAGCTATCGCGCCGTGTTCTTCGTCCGTCGCGACAGCGGGCTCAAGACGCTCGACGACCTGCGCGGCCGCAGCGTCGCTTTCCAGAACAACGCCTCGACCAGCGCCTATTTCCTGCCCGCGATCGAACTGCTGCGCCGGCGGATGTCGCTGAGTCTGCTGCTGTCGCCGATGGACAAACCGGCCGGCGACAGCGTCGGCTACGTGTTCGCCCGCTCCGAACTCAATATCGGCGCCTGGGTGCACAAGCGCCTGGTCGACGCCGGCACGATGAGCGACATCGACTGGAACAATCCGGCGCGGTTGCCGCCGTCGTATCGCAGGGACCTGGTGGTGATCCACACCACCGAGCCGGTGCCGCGCGCGCTCGAGATGGTGCGCGGCGATCTCGATCCCAGGGTGCAGGCGCGATTGCGCGAGGTGCTGATCCAGGCCGCGGACGATCCGAAGGCGCGCGATGCGCTGAAGTTCTTTTTCCGGACCACGCGATTCCTGCCGGTCGACGACGCCTCGCGCGAGTCGCTGGCCCGACTTCGCGGCGGCGTCGCCCAGGTGAGGGCAGACGTCGAATGAGGATCTTCGAGGGGCTGCAGGCCAAATTCCTGGCGGTGATCGGCGCGACCCTGCTGCTGATGCTGACGGTCGTGGTCCTGATCTGGCAGCGCCAGGGCGCCAGTCAGTCGGAAGTGCTGCAGCTCAATCGCGAGGCCATCCGGGTGCTGGTCTACGATCGGCTGCGCCAGCGCGGCGAATCGCAGGTCTCGCAGGCCGCGGATCTGTTGGTGAATCCGGTCTACTACTTCGACCTGCATGCGGTCGGCGAGACCACCCGCAGCATCCTGCGTCAGCCGGACGTGACCTACGTGCTGGTCTACGACGCGAAGGGCAGCATCCTCCACGACGGTTCCGGCGACATCCCGACCTTCGGCCAGCAGATGAGCGACCCGATGGCGAAGCGGATCGTCGCCGCCGACGCCCTGCAGGTGCAGTCCAACGAGGAAGTGATCGACGTTTCGAGCCCGATCCGGATCGGCGACCAGCGTCTGGGCGGGGTGCGGGTGGGCTATTCGCTGGGCAAGATCCGCGCCGAGGAGGCGCACGTCAATCGCGAGATCGCCCAGCGTCTGGACGAGTTGAGCCAGCGCCATCTGTCGTGGATCGGCCTGCTCCTGCTGCTGCTGGTCTCGCTGGCGGCAATGGTGGCGATCCTGCTGCAGCGCACCCTGGTGCGGCCGATCCGGCAACTGTCCGATGCCGCGCGCGAGATCGAAGCCGGCAACTTCTCGACCGCGCTGCCGGTGAACGGCCGTCGCGACGAGGTCGGCACCCTGGTCCGCGCTTTCTCGCGCATGGCCGAGAGCATCGTGCGCCACGACCGCGACATGCGGCGCATGGCCTACACCGATTCGCTGACCGGGCTGGCCAATCGGCTGGCGTTCCGCGAGACGCTGGATCACCGGCTGATGCAGTTGCGCGGGGTCGGCCGCCAGCTCGCCCTGTTGTTCGCCGACATCGACGACTTCAAGCGCGTCAACGACACCCTCGGTCACGATGTCGGCGACGAGGTGCTGATCCAGTGCGCCAACCGCATCTGCGAAGCGGTGCAACGCGCCGGCGGCGACGTCGCCGATCTCGCCCGCTTCGGCGGCGACGAATTCGTGATCCTCGTGTACGGGGAAGGCGAGCATGCCGACGTGCGCGCGCGCGCCGCACACCTGGCCGAAACCCTGGTCGCGGAGCTGAGCCGGCCGATCGTGGTCCAGGACCGTCAGGTCTTCCTCGGCACCTCGATCGGTCTGACCCTGTTCCCGGACGATGCCTCCGGCGCGACCATGCTGATGAAGAACGGCGACATCGCGATGTACCAGGCCAAGGTCGCCGGCAAGAGCTGCTATCGCTTCTACAGCCGCGCGATGGATCAGGCCGTCACCCGTCGGGTGCGGATCGAGCAGGACCTGCGCGGCGCCTGGGAGCGCGGCGAACTGACCCTGGCCTACCAGCCGATCTACCGCGTCGCCGACAGGGCCCTGATCGGCGCCGAGGCCCTGCTGCGCTGGCAACACCCGGTGCACGGCCAGGTCGCGCCCTCGGTGTTCATCGACGTCGCCGAGCAGAGCGGGCTGATCGAGACCATCGGCCCGGCGGTGATCCGCACCGCCTGTCGCGACGCGATGCGCTGGCGTCGCGACGGCGGCGAAGAGCTGTTCGTCTCGATCAACGTCTCGCCGCGGCAACTGCGCAGCGGGGATTTCCAGGAACAGGTGATGAACGCGCTGGCCGACAGCGGGCTGCCGCCGCAGTTGATGCACATCGAGTTGACCGAGACCGCCGTGCTCGGCGACGAGGAACAGGCGCGGCGCATCCTGAGCAGCCTGCGCGAGGCCGGGATCAAGATCTGGCTCGACGACTTCGGCACCGGATTCTCCGGCCTGAGCCATCTGCGCCGGGTGCCTGTCGACGGAGTGAAGATCGACCGCAGCTTCATCGCCGACGTACTGCGCGACCCGGACGATCTGGCGCTGACCACCGCGATCATCGCCATGGCCCACTCGCTGGGCATGACCGTGGTCGCCGAGGGCGTGGAGAAGGAAGGACAGTGCGACCTGCTGCGCAGCCGCGGCTGCGATCTGGCCCAGGGCTACTGGCTCGGCCACCCGATGAACATGCGCGATTTCACCAGTCTGGTCGGTTGACCCTTTTCGCAGCGCGAATCAAGGATCGGTCCAGACGGGCCCGCAGGCGCGACGAGATCCGGGCCGTGCCGGCGACCGGTGGCGATGACACAACGCCGGGTTTGCGCAACCGACTGGCGATCCGTTGACGGAGTTCGAAGGTCGTTCATTGCATCAGCCCTGCGACCCATGCCCACAGCATCGCGGCGAGATTGCCGGAGACCGCGCCGAACACGTAGATCGAGGCGATGCCGGCGGCCCAGGCGATCAGCATCAGCACCCCGTCGCGTTCGAGCAGGGCCAGCGCGTAGACCATCAGCAGGCCGGCGAACAGATAATTGGTGAAGGGGATCGGCAGCGCCAGCAGCACGCCCAACAGCACCAGTTGCAGGCCGGTGAAGACGGTGGTGATCGGGTGGTCGGTGACGATCGTCAGTCGCGGCCGCACCAGTTTTTCGAGCCAGCGCAGCCAGCGGTCGGCGGCGCGGTCGAAGCGGATCAGGGTGCTGCGCTGCGGGCCGCGGCTGGCGACGAAATTCGGCAGCCAGGGTTTGCGCAGCAGCACCAGCAGATGCAGGCCGACCAGCACCACCAGCGGCCCGCTCAGCGCGCCGGCGACGCCGGGGATCGGGATCAGCGCAGGGAGGATCGCGATGAACAGCAGCACGCCGAAGGTGCTGCGGCCCAGATCTCCGACCAATTCGCGCAGGCGCAGCCGTTCCTCCGGATCGCCGTCGCACAGCGCGTCGATCACCGCACGCACGCCGACCGGCGGACCGTTGTGGGTGGTGGGGTCTTCGGCCGCGTCGTCGTGCCGTCGTTCGGGTTCAGCCGTCATCGTCCGCGTCCTTGCGTTCGAGGCGGGTCAGCAGAAGCTTGTCGATGCGCGGGCCGTCGAGATCGATGATCTCGACCCGCCAGCCGTTCCATTCGAAAGATTCGGCGATGTTCGGGATCCGTCCGAACCACGCGATCGCCATGCCCGCGGCGGTGTGATAGTCGTGATCGTCCTCGTTCGGCAGCCGCGCGCCGAGAATCTCGCGCAGTTCGTCCACCGGCAGCGAACCGTCGACCAGCAGCGAGCCGTCCGGGCGTTCCACCACCAGCGCATCGGCGTCGGGCGTTTCGCTCGACTGCAGCCGGCCGATCACCGCGCCCATCAGGTCGTTGACCGTGACCAGGCCGGTGACGTCGCCGTATTCGTCGACCACCAGCGCCATCGACTGCTGTTCCTCGCGGAAGATCTCCAGCAGTTTCAGCGCGTGGGTGGATTCGGAGACGAACAGCGTCTGGCGGAGGGTACGGAACAGATCGCCGCGGCGGCCGTCGAGGCTGTCGAGCAGCGATTTGACCTCGAGTACGCCGAGCACGTCGGCGTCGCTGCCGCGATACACCGGGAACCGCGAGTACGGCGTCGCGCGCATCTCGGCCAGGTTCTCGTCGTAGCTCGCGTTCGCGTCCAGCCAGACGATCCGGGTGCGCGGGGTCATGATGCTTTCGACCGTGCGGTCGCCCAGGCGCATCACCCGCTGCATCATGTTGCGCTCGTCTTCGTCGATCAGGCCCTGCTCATGGCTTTCGCTCACCAGCAGTTGGATCTCCTCTTCGGTGATCGCGTTGCGGGCATCGTCGCGGATGCCGAGCAGGCGCAGCAGGCCGCGGTTGATCACGCCGAGCAGCCGCACCACAGGCCGCGCCGCGCTCGCGAGCACGTCCAGCGGGATCGCGACCCGGCTGGCGATGACTTCGGGATTGGTGAGGGCCAGCCGCTTGGGCAGCAGCTCGCCGAAGATCACCGAGGCGGCGGTGATCAGGGTGACCGCGGTGCCGATCCCGATCTTTTCGGCGTGGCGGTCCACGAAAGGGATCGTGCCGTCGAGCCAGCCGGCGATGATCGCGCCGATGGCGTCGCCGCCGAACACGCCGGCGAGCACGCCGATCGCGGTGATGCCGATCTGCACGGTTGAGAGCAGGTGATCGGGGTGCTCGGCCAGGGCCAGGGCCTTGCGCGCGCCGCGGCTGGTTTCTCCCATTTGCTTGAGACGGAGCTTGCGCGAGGTCATCAGCGCCATTTCCGACAGCGCAAAGAACGCGTTCAGCAGGATCAGGGCGAGGACGATCGAAAGCTCAAGCACGGTCGCGGGCTCCGGGCCGGGGAAGCGTGGCGGCCGCGTGGACGCGGGCCGCGGGCCATCGTCGACGGCGGGCGGTGGCGGTCGTGCGCATCGGGGAGCGAGCGGGGGAAGGCATGGGGGCGTATGGATGATAACAGGCGCCCCCGGCAGCCCCGTGACCGCCGGTGCCGGGCCCGTTCAGTTTCAGGGGCCGCCCATGGTCCGTTGCGGCGATTTCATGACATCGGAATGTCATTGAAATGACTTTCTCGTGGCTAATGTCATTCATGCGTCATAATTCCGGCCTCGCCATTCACCCTTTCGTCGCCGAGGCGCCCGCCATGTTCTCCCTGCAAACGATTTTCGGCTCCGGCAAGCAGTTCTTCGGCCTGCTGGACGAGGCCGCCGCAGCCGCCCACGAGAGCGCCCGGGCCCTGCACACGATGATGAAGACGCCGGACCGCCAGCCGGCGCTGGACGCTTTCAAGCTGGCCCGCACCCGCGAGCGCGCCGCCTCCGAGAAGATCGGCAAGGCTCTGGTCGACAGCTTCATCACCCCGATCGAGCGCGAGGACATCGAGGCCCTGGGGTCGGCGCTGTACAAGATCCCCAAGCAGATCGAGAAGTTCGCCGACCGCTATTCGCTGGCGCTGCAGCATCTGGAAGGCATCGATTTCGCCCCGCGCGCGGCGATGCTGGAGCAGGCCGCCGAGGTCGTGGTCGAGATGGTCCGCGATCTGCGCCACATGAACATCGATCGCATGACCCGGATGCACGAGAAGCTGCGCGCGATCGAGAACGAG
>JBIJAD010000379.1:0-3838 GCA_044345955.1 Lysobacteraceae bacterium | reverse complement strand
CGCACGCCGGCAATCGCGCGCGCACCGCGATCGTCTACCTGAACGCGGTCGAGGCCGGCGGCGCGACCGAATTCCCGGTGCCCGGGCTGCGCGTCGACCCGCTGCCGGGGCGCGCGGTGATCTTCGACAATCTGCACGCCGACGGCACCCCCGATCCCGACTCGCTGCACGCCGGCACCCCGGTCGAGGCCGGCGAGAAATGGCTGGCGACGCTGTGGATCCGCCAAGGCCGCTACCGGTTCTTCTGAGCAAAACCGGGGTCAGAGTGCAGTTTCCCGCCTGTTTCGGCGCTCATGTTCCGCCTTCGATGGAAACTGCACTCTGACCCCGGTTTTATTACACTTGCGCGCCTGCGGCCGGTATCGGTCGCTGTCCCGAGCCGCTGATTCATAAGAATTCAACGACTTGCAACATACCCAGGCGTATCGGAGCCTTCCGACGCCGGCGCACCGGAGCTTGCGATGATCTTCGAACACATCGAAAACCATGGCCATGAACAGGTCGTGTTCTGCCACAACCGCGACGCTGGCCTGAAGGCCATCATCGCGATCCACAACACGGTGCTCGGCCCGGCGCTCGGCGGCCTGCGCATGTGGCCCTACAAGACCGAACAGGACGCGCTCAACGATGTGCTGCGCCTGTCCCGCGGCATGACCTACAAGAACGCGGTGGCCGGCCTGAACATCGGCGGCGGCAAGGCGGTGATCATCGGCGACCCCTCGCGCGACAAGTCCGAAGCCCTTTTCCGCGCGTTCGGCAAGTTCGTCGATTCGCTCAGCGGCCGCTACATCACCGCCGAGGACGTCGGCATCGACGTCAACGACATGGAATACGTCTATCGCGAGACCGAATACGTGACCGGCGTGCATCAGGTGCACGGCGGTTCCGGCGACCCCTCTCCGTTCACCGCCTACGGCACCCTGCAGGGCCTGATGGCCACCCTCAACCGCAAGTACGGCGACGAGGAAGTCGGTCGCCACAGCTACGCGGTGCAGGGCCTGGGCCACGTCGGCATGGAATTCGTGAAGCTGCTGAAGGAACGCGGCGCCAAGATCTTCGTCACCGACATCAACAAGGACCTGATCGCCCGCGCGGTCGACGAATACGGCGCCGAAGCGGTGTCGCCGGAGGAGATCTACGACGTGCCGGCCGAGGTCTACGCGCCCTGCGCGCTCGGCGGCACCGTCAACGAGCAGACCCTGCCCCGGCTCAAGGCCAAGATCATCTGCGGTGCCGCCAACAACCAGCTCGCGAACAACGAGATCGGCGACGAAGTGCAGAAGCGCGGCATCCTGTACGCGCCGGATTACGCGGTCAACGCCGGCGGCGTGATGAACGTATCGCTCGAGATCGACGGCTACAACCGCGAACGCGCGATGCGCATGATGCGCACGATCTATCACAACCTGGCGCGGATCTACGAGATTTCCGACCGCGACGGGATTCCGACCTACCGCGCCGCCGACCGGCTGGCCGAGGAGCGGATCGCGGCCATCGGCAAATTGAAACTTCCCATGGGCCGCACTGCGCCGCGTTTCCTCGGGCGCATGCGCGGGGGGCATTGATCCAGGCTTCGCCTGGATCGACCCGGGTTTGTGCAACGAACCCGGGCCCCGCCATGCTCTCCCGAACCCCCCGCCGGTGCCGCGGCGCCCCCCTTGATTCAAGGGGGGCTGCCAATGGAAGACACGGCGGCAACCCATTCCGTCTAACGAGGTCGTGATGCGTCCGTTTCCGTTGGGTGAAGACATCGATGCGTTGCGCGAGGCGGTTCGCCGGTTCGCGGAGGTCGAGATCGCGCCGCGCGCGGCGAAGATCGACGAGGACAACGCGTTTCCGCAGGATCTGTGGCCGAAGCTCGGCGAGTTGGGTCTGCTCGGGTTGACCGTGCCCGGCGAGTTCGGCGGCAGCGAGATGGGCTATCTGGCCCATCTGGTGGCGATGGAGGAGATCTCGCGGGCTTCCGGATCGGTCGGTCTGAGCTACGGCGCGCATTCCAACCTGTGCGTCTCCAATCTCCATGCCAACGGCAACCCGGCGCAGCGCGCGAAGTACCTGCCGAAGCTGTGCAGCGGCGAGTGGAAGGGCGCGCTGGCGATGAGCGAACCGGGCGCCGGTTCGGACGTGGTCGGTTCGATGAGCTGCCGCGCCGAGCTCAAGGGCGACACCTGGATCGCCAACGGCAACAAGATGTGGATCACCAACGGCCCCGAGGCCGACGTGCTGGTGGTCTACATGCGCACCGCCAGCCGCGAGCTGGGCTCCAAGTGCATGACCGCGTTCATCGTCGAGCGCGGCATGCCCGGTTTCAGCACCGCGCAGAAGCTCGACAAGCTGGGCATGCGCGGCAGCAACACCTGCGAACTGGTGTTCCGCAACTGCGAAATTCCCGCGGAAAACGTGCTCGGCGACGTCAACAACGGCGTGCGCGTGCTGATGAGCGGGCTGAACACCGAGCGTCTGGTGCTCAGCGGCGGCCCGCTGGGCCTGATGCAGGCCGCGCTCGACATCGCCCTGCCCTACGCGCGCGAACGCCGCCAGTTCGGCGCCGCGATCGGCACCTTCGGGATCATGCAGGCGAAGATCGCCGACATGTACACCGCGCTGCAGTCCAGCCGCGCCTTCGCCTATCAGGTCGCGCGCGACTACGACGCCGGGCACAAGTCGCGCATCGACGCGGCCAGTTGTCTGCTGCACGCCTCGGAAGCGGCGGTGCAGGTGGCGCTGGAGGCGATCCAGACGCTCGGCGGCAACGGTTACATCAACGAATACGCGACCGGGCGGATCCTGCGCGACGCCAAGCTCTATGCGATCGGCGCCGGCACCAACGAGATCCGGCGGATGCTGATCGGGCGCGAGCTGTTCAACGGCAACAGTTGAGCCCGCCGGTATCGCCCCGCACGACCTTCGATGAACGGGGGCGTGTGCCCTGCCCAGGACGCGCGCGGCAGGCTACATTGCGCGCACCTCCCCCGTGCGCCCCGTCATGGCCCCGAACCGCATCCGTCCGCTGCGCCTGCTCGCCACCGGCGTGTCCACGCCGGCGCAATGGCTGGACAGTGCGACGCTCGACGACCGGCTCGGCCTGGCCGCGGGCACGATCTTCGCGCGCACCGGGGTGCGGCGTCGTGGCTTCGAGCCCGATCGCAACGCCGCCGAGGTCGCGGCCGAGGCCTCGCGCGCGGCGCTGCGCGAGGCGGGACTCGCCGCTGACACGCTCGACGCGGTGGTCTGCGCCAGCGCCAGCCAGGACCAGGCCATGCCCTGCAACGCCGCGCTGCTGCATCGCGCGCTCGGGTTGCGCGCGATTCCCGCTTTCGACGTCAACGCCAGTTGCATCGGTTTCCTGATGGGGCTGGATCTGGTCGCCTCGCTGCTGGCGGGGGGGCGTTATCGCCGGGTGCTGTTGGTGTCCTGCGATCTGGCCTCGCGCGCGCTCGATCCGCGCGATCCCGACACCGCAGGTTTGTTCGGCGACGGCGCCGCCGCGGCCATTCTCGGCGCAAGCGACGGGCACGACACCGGCCTGCTCGCGGCGCGTTTCGAAACCTGGTCGGAAGCCGCGCACGCCTGCGAAATCCCCGGCGGCGGTTCGCGACTGACGCCGGCGCGATACGCCGGCGATTACCGCGAGGTCTGCACCTTCCGCATGGACGGCAAACGCCTGTACCGGGTCGCGGCCGAACACTTCGATCGTTTCGTGACGGAACTGCTCGACGAGGCAGGCGTTCACCTCGACGCGATCGACCGGGTGATTCCGCATCAGGCTTCGCTGCTCGGCATGCAGCACATCTTCCGCCGCCTCGGGGTCGCGGCGGACCGCATCGAAGACATCTTC
>JBIJAD010000061.1:0-14091 GCA_044345955.1 Lysobacteraceae bacterium | reverse complement strand
TGCTACCGGCTCAAGCTGTTCGGCATCGAGCCGCGGGTCGCGCTGCTGTCGCACTCCAATTTCGGCAGCCACGAGAACGCCAGCGCCGCGAAGATGCGCCGCGCCTATCAGCTCATCCGCGCGCGCGCGCCGAGGCTGAACATCGACGGCGAGATGCAGAGCGACACCGCCTGGGACGAGAGCCTGCGCCGGCGCATCTTCCCCAACACCACGCTCAGCGGCCGCCCCAACCTGTTCGTGATGCCGAATCTCGATGCCGCCAACATCACCTACAACATGATCCGGGTGATGACCGACGGCGTCGCGATCGGTCCGATCCTGATGGGCCTGGACCAGTCGGCGCACATCCTCACGCCTGCCTCCAGCCCGCGCCGGGTGGTCAACATGACCGCGCTCGCCGCGGTGGACGCGCAGATCCGCGCCCAGCGCGGCGGTTGAGCGGACGGAAGACGCGCTAGCGGTCGTCCTGCCGCGACGCATCCGGCAGCACGCTGCGGTAGCCCAGCGCGTCCAGCCGCTGCAGCAGCCGGGCGATGGTCTCGACATTGCGGCCGTGCGCGGCGCCTTCGTGCAGCAGCACGATCGCGCCCGGCGCGAGACCGCGTTCGATCCGCGCGACCACCGTCGCCGGGTCGCCGTTCACGCCGTCGTAGCCGCGCGCGCTCCAGCCCACCCGCGCCAGCCCGTGCGCGCGCAGCGGCGCGTGCACGAACGGGTTGCTCATGCCGACCACCGCGCGGAACCACCGCGGCGGTGCGGCGTCGGCCTCGGCCAGCAGACCGGCGAGAATGCGTTGACCCTGCGCGATCTCGCGCGTCATCCGTCGCGGCCCCAGCGCCCAGAACCAGCGCGCCGGATGGCGGGCGCTGTGATTCCCGACGCCGTGGCCACGCGCGACGATCGCGCGCACCAGCTCGGGCCGCTGCGCCGCGCGCTCGCCGACCAGAAAGAACGTGGCCTTCGCGCCGTGCGCATCGAGCAGATCGAGCAGCGCGAGGGTGTCGTCAGACGGGCCGTCATCGATCGTCAGCCAGACCGCGCGCGCCTCGGTCGGCAGCCGGTTCAGCACCGGTCCGAACAGCCGCGAATGCGGCCACAGCGTGCCCCACCAGAACGGCGCATGGCTGGCGACCATCAGCGGCAGGCCGAGCGTCCAGCCCCAGCGCCACCAGACCACCGCGACCAGCGCCTGCGACAGCACCAGCGCCCACAGCCACGCATGCGGGCGGCGCGGGATCCGGTGCGGATCGGCGAAGGACGGGTCGGGGCTGGCGGAGGCGGCCGGCATCGCGGCATGATGCCATGCCGTCCCGACGCCTCAGCCGCCATGGCCTTCCGCAATCTCTCCGTCGCCGATGCCGACAGCCGTGCCCGCGCAGGCGCCGTCACCCTGGTGGATGTGCGCCCGCCCGAGGAGCGCGCGATTGCGGCGGTCGGCGCGCCGTTCGTCGCGCTGGAAGACGGTGGACTGGAACGTCTGCTCGATCTGCCGAAGGGCGCGCCGCTCGCCTTCCTATGCCATCACGGCGGGCGCAGCGCGCAGGCCGCAATGTATTTCGCGCAGCGCGGGTTCTCGGAGCTCTACAACGTCGTCGGCGGGATCGACGCCTGGAGTCTCGGCGTCGATCACGGCATACCGCGTTACTGATGCCGCGCGACTGATCCTGCCTATTGCAGGTTGCGGCAGCGGAAGAAACGCGAATTCGCCAGCCACTCGCGATCGGGGTAGTAGGCGAAGATCAACTGGCCCTGCTTGAGCGTGTCGATCATCGGCACCGCCACCGCGGAACGCACCGCCGGGCAGCCGAAGCTGCGGCCGAGCCGGCCCTGCCGGCGCGCGGCGT
This sequence comes from Lysobacteraceae bacterium, assembly GCA_044345955.1. Lineage (GTDB taxonomy): Bacteria > Pseudomonadota > Gammaproteobacteria > Xanthomonadales > Xanthomonadaceae > Lysobacter_I. The sequence continues at coordinate 12,247 of JBIJAD010000061.1, read as the reverse complement.
TCGGATCGACGTAGGGCGCGCCGTGCATGACGATGGCGCGGGCGCGGGCCAGATCGTTGACGCCCGGTTCCAGCCCGTCCATGCGCAGCGAATAGCCGTTGCCGCCGAAATAGGTTTCGGCGGTGGCGAACAGGCCGAGACTGGACTGGTGGCTGCTTTCCCGGTTGGAGAAGGAGACCGCGAGGTTCTCGCCGCTGTTGCGACCGTGGGCGACGTGTTCGGTGTAGAGCAGGCGGGTCTCGCGCAGATCGAACACCCACAGCCGCGGTTCGGTCGAAGGCCGCGAGTAATCGATCACCGCCAGCCGCCGCGGCGCCGCGATCGCGCCGCTGGCCTGGGCGCAGCCGGCCGATTCCAGCGCCAGCGCCAGCACTTTCGGATCGACTTCCGGTGCGAGCTGTTTCAGCCGCGGCAGCAGCGCAGTGAGCGCGGCCGGCGCGGCCGCGGCCTGGCCGACCGCGGTGCCTGTGGAGCCGGCATCGCTGGCGGCAATGGGAAGCGAAAGGGCGCCGATGGCGAGCATCGCGGCGAGCGCGAGCGGAGCGAGGGGGCGTGCGGACATGCGGGGTGGGCCGGACACGGAATCGTCGGAGGATGCCGCAGACCGCGGTTCGGAACATGAACAAGGCCGACTTTCAGTCCTCCGGCGGCGGCGGAAGTCTTGGAGGCGTGACCGGCGTCGCGCTCTGCGGTGCGGTCGGCGGCAGCGGTTCGTCCTTCTCCGCGCGGATCACGGTGAGCGCGTCGGGGCCGCTGCGGCGCAGCGGTTCGTCTGTGAGGATCACGGTTGAGCCCGGCTGCAGGGTGTCGTAGAGCCGGCGCGCGAACAGATCGTCGATCCGGATCCGACCCTCCGCGAACGCGGTCTGCGGGTCGCCTTCCGGCGGCGAGCGCGGGCCGGGCACCGCGATCGCCAGCCAGCGCCGCGCCGGGCGGTCGGGCAAAACGCGGCTCGGGCCTTCGCCGCTGCCTTCCAGCAGCACGTAGGCATGGGTGCCGCGCATCGGTTCGCCGACCAGGGTCACCGGCGCGCGCCCGATCTCCACTCCGTTGCGCAGCACCGACACCCGCCGGTCCGCGGTGCTCATCACCACCGTCAGCGGGCCGTCCGGCGCGCGTTCCGGCGCCCACCATTCGGTCGCGGTGTCGGCCACCGGCCCCGGCAGCGCCGGCGCGCCGGTGGCGTGATCGACCGGCGCGAACCAGCCCGGCGCGCTCACTTCCGGTGCATGCGAGCGCGCGTTGGCGATCACCACGGTCATCCCGCGGCTGGTCAGGCCGAACAATTTTTCCGAGAACGCATACGGCAGACGCACGCAGCCGTGCGAGGCGGGGTAGCCCGGAATCCGGCCCGCGTGCAGCGCCACGCCGTCCCAGGTCAGCCGCTGCATGAACGGCATGGGCGCGTTGTCGTAAAGATTGGAATAGTGCTCGCGGCGCTTCTCCAGGATCGTGAACACCCCGGTGGGGGTTTCGTAACCGGGTTTGCCGGTGCTGACCGTGGACACGCCGATGCGCACGCCGTTGCGGTACACGTAGGCCCGCTGTTCGGGCAGGCTGATGACGATGACCACCGGTCCCGCCGGTGCCAGTTCGGGCAGCCACAGGAACTCGCCCGGTTTCAGCGTCGGCGTCGCGGCCGGCTTCGTCACCGCGGCAGGCTTCAGTGGCGGCTTCGGCGCGGGGGCCGGTGCAGGCGCCGGAGCCGGAGCGGGTGCCGGTGCTGGTGTCTGCGCCGCGGACACGGCCAAGGCGCCGGCGAGCAGGGCGGAGGCCGCGAGGGCGCGCGCGGCGGGACGCAGGACGGGCGATGCGGAACGGATCGGCATGCCATCAAGATGCCATGTCGCGCGGCGACCGGCATTGATCGCAGGCAAGCGGCCCGACGCTGGCGCCGGTGCATCGGTCGCGGCCAGAATAGGCCGATGACGACCCTCGACCCCACCGTTCCCGCGCCCCTGCTCGACTGCGTCGAACGCAGCACCGGCCCCGATCCCGCCTGGACCATCCTCTGGCTGCACGGCCTCGGTGCCGACGGCCACGACTTCGAGCCGATCGTCCCCGACCTCATCCGCCCCGGCTGGCCCGCCCTGCGTTTCGTGTTCCCGCACGCGCCGGTGCGCCCGGTCACCTGCAATGGCGGCATGCGCATGCGCGCCTGGTACGACATTGTCGATCTCAGCGCCGACAACCTCACCCATCGCGCCGACGAGGCCGGCGTCGCCGAATCGGTGCGTCTGGTCGAGGCGCTGATCGATCGCGAGGCCGAACGCGGCGTGCCGCCGCAGCGCCTCATCCTGGCCGGGTTCTCGCAGGGCGGCGCGATCACCCTCGCCACCGGCCTGCGCCGCGCCGAACCGCTGGCCGGGCTGGTCGCGCTGTCGACCTACATCCCGGCGATGCACAAGGCCGCCGACGCGCTGTACCCCGGCGCCGAACGTCAGCCGCTGTTCATCGCCCATGGTCTGTTCGATCCGGTGGTGCCCTGCGTCGCCGGCGAACAAAGCGCGGCGCTGATGCAGCGCCTCGGGTTCGCGGTGACCTGGAAGCGTTATCCGATGGCCCACCAGGTCTGCGCCCCGCAGATCCGCGACCTCGGCGACTGGCTGCAGGCACGCTTCGCGGCCGCGGGCGCGGGCTGAACCGGCGGGGGCGACCCTCGCCAAAAGGACAGGGTTGCGCTCGGCGCGACCCCGGCTAAGATCGGGCCATGGCATCAGGCCCCACAGTGACGTGAAAGTCCTTATCGCCGACGACGAACCGATGGCCCGCGAGCGGCTGCGCGCCCTGCTCGCCGAACACGACGACCTGCGCCTGGTCGCCGAAGCCGCCGACGGCGCCGCCGCGCTGGACGCCTGCGCCCAACATCATCCCGACATCGTCCTGCTCGACATCGCCATGCCCGGCCTCGATGGCCTCGACGCCGCGCGCCGATTGGCCGAGGCCGACCCGCGCCCCGCGGTCGTGTTCTGCACCGCCTACGACCAGCATGCGCTCTCGGCCTTCGACGCCGCCGCGGTGGACTACCTGGTCAAGCCGGTGCGCCGCGAACGCCTCGCCGCCGCCCTCGACCGCGCCCGCACCTTCGTCGCCGGCCGCCAGCCGCGTGGCGACGGCGCCGCCGAACCCGGCAAACGCCGCACCCACCTCTGTGCCCGCCTGCGCGGCAGCCTGCGCCTGATCCCGGTCGAGGACATCCGCTACCTCCACGCGGAGGAGAAATACGTCGTGGTGCACCATGCCCGCGGCGAGGACCTGATCGAGGAATCGCTCAAGTCGCTGGAACACGAATTCAGCGAACGCTTCGTCCGCATCCACCGCAACTGCCTCATCGCCCGCGACGAACTGGTCGAACTGCGCCGCCTCGCCGACGGCCGCATCGAAGCGATCCTGCGCCACGCCGACAAACCGCTGGAAGTCAGCCGGCGGTGCGTGCCGCCGTTGCGGGAGTTGGTGCGGCAGTTGTAGGAGTTCGCGCCTGCGCAAGGCGATAATCCATGACTCCGGCGTCGGGTCGCGATCCGCGCGCTGCAACGATCCGATCTTCCAGATGATGAGAGCGAAACCACAATGACGGTCTTGACGATGCTGCTGCTGGCGACCCTCGGAGCCACCAGCGAGAACGCCGTTTTCTGCGCAACTCCCCCGGAAGGCGCCACGCAGGAGCTGATTCTTGCCGAATGCGAGGCGGCGGCCGCGAACGGCGATGCGTATGCGCAGCAGATTGTCGGCACCGCGTACATCGCGGGATTTCTTCGAGAGCGGGATCCCGCACGAGCGGCATCATTGTTTTCCAAGTGCGCCGAACAAGGGGTGCCCGAGTGTGCATCCGCTCTCGGGACGCTGTACGAAAAGGGCGATGGCGTCGAACGCGATCCCGCGAAAGCGTTCGAGTTGTATCGTCAATCGGCCGAAGGTGGGTTCAGGGAGGGGCAGTACAACCTTGCCAGTCTTTACGCGCGCGGGGAAGGTGTGCAGCAGGACAAGGCGCTGGCGATCCGTTGGTACAAGGCCTCGGCCGAATCGGGATACGCACGCGCGAAATACAACCTCGCGATCATCTATACGTTCGGCGACGGCACTGCCATCGACAAGGACGAGGCCAACCGCCTGTTCATGTCCGCGGCAGAAGATGGCCTGAAGGAAGCGCAGCGCAACGTCGGGATCATGCATTTCAATCTCCGCGAGTTCGATCAGGCTGTCACCTGGCTGCAGATGGCAGCGGATCAGGGCGACGCGGAAGCGGTCAGGCTTCTGGAAATCGCCAAACGATACGCTTCGCCTGCGCCGGGACCATGACCTCGGCTTGTCTGCCCGTGAAGCCCGCAGGGCGGGCTCAAGTCCGCCGAATTGATGAGCAGCGATCTACGCTTCGATACGGGACTTCAGCGGAAGGCGTCCTTCGATCGACGTGCGGAATGACGCATGCGTTGCGATGGCGGGCTTGAGCCCGCCCTACGTCCGGCCCGTGCAGGAAGACGGGCGGCGCATGCGATAATTCCGGCCATGAAGACCCTCCGTATCGCCACCCGCAAGAGCCCGCTGGCGCTCTGGCAGACCGAACATGTCGCAGCGAGGCTGCGCGCGCTGCATCCCGGACTCGAGGTCGTGCTGGTGCCGATGTCCACCCGCGGCGACGAAGTGCTGGATCGCTCGCTGGCCACGGTCGGCGGCAAAGGGTTGTTCCTGAAGGAGCTGGAGCTGGCGATGCTGCGCGGCGAGGCGGACTGCGCGGTGCATTCGCTCAAGGACGTGCCGATGGAACTGGACGGACCGTTCGCGCTGCCGGCGATCCTCGAACGCGCGGACCACGCCGACGCCTTCGTCAGCAACCGCTACGACGACATCGCCGCGCTGCCGGCGGGCGCGCGGGTCGGCAGCTCATCGCTGCGGCGGCAGGCGCAGTTGCGCGCGCTGCGGCCGGATCTCGATCTGGTCGATCTGCGTGGCAACGTCAACACGCGGCTGGCGAAGCTCGACGCCGGCGACTACGACGCGATCCTGCTCGCCTGCGCGGGATTGCAGCGGCTGGGCTTCGATGCCCGCATCCGCGCCCGGCTCGATGCGCCGCACTGGCTGCCGGCGCCGGCGCAGGGCGCGATCGCGATCGAGTGTCGCGACGACGATGCCGCGACGCAGGCGCTGTTCGCGGCGCTGGACCACGCCCCGACCCGGCGCTGCGTCGAGGCCGAGCGCGCGATGAATCGCGCTTTGCACGGCAGTTGCCAGGTCCCGGTCGCGGCCTTTGCGCACGCGACCGCCGACGGCCTGCATCTCGCCGGCCTTGTCGGCTCGGTCGCCGACGGCCGCGCGGTGCGCGGCGAAGCGATCGGCAGCGATCCCGATGCGCTCGGCAAGCAGGTCGCGCAGGACCTCCTCGATCGCGGCGCCGCCGAATTCATCGGCGGGCATTGACCGCGAATTCCGCATTGGGTGCGCCTCGGCGCACCGGGAAGCCGATGCGCACGTTGGATGGTGCGCCGAGGCGCACCCTATGGATGCAGGTCGTGTTTCGCGCGAGGTCAGTAGTACAGCATCACCAGATGCTTCGCCTCGGCGAAGAACAGCCACCGCTCCACCAGCGCCCCCAACTGGAACGAAACCGCCGCCACCCACAGCAGCGCCGTGACGTCGCCGTGCGGCAGCAGCCAGACCGGCAAGGCGCACAGGGCCGGGACCACCGCGAACAGCACCACCGCGATGGCGCGCAGTTTCTTCGCGTGCTTGCGGGCCAGGACGAAGCCCATCTCGCGGGTGAGGTAATTGCTTTCGGTATGCGGGCGCTCGAACACCGAGACATCGCGCCCGGGCAAGCCGATCGCGTCGGCGCGGGTCTGCGGCAGCAGGCCGCGGTCCAGGTCGCGCCAGTAGCGGCGCTTGACCAGCCACAGCGCGATCGCGCCGGCGACGATGCCCGCGGCGACCATGTTCGGCGCATCCAGCGTGGTGCCGGCGAACGGTCCGAACAGCAGGCCGCCACCGAGCGCGGCGAACAGCAGATAACCCGGCACCACCAGCCGATGCCGCCAGGCCGGGATCGGCACCAGCGAGGCGTAGATCATCGCCGTGCTGAACACCGCCGCGACGCACAGCGGCGCCAGCAGTCCGGCCAGCAGACGCAGCGCGAGGGCGTCGTCGGGCAGCTCGATCAGCACCGACTGCACCAGCACCATCGCCCCGGCGACCGCGAAGGCGGCGATCGCGAACACGCCCTCGCGCGACATCCAGGAGCTGCGCCACTGCGAGAACGCGCGCCACACCCGCAGCGGTTTGCCGAGGTGCCACAGCGAGGCGATCACGCCCGCGGCGACCAGCACACCGCCGGCGATCAGGCCCAGCGCCCAGCCGAGGCCGTCGAACCATTCGGGACGATCGCCCAGCGCGATCCGCAACGCGAGCCAGAACCACAGTCCGAAGCCGGTGCCGGACAGAGTGGTGAACAGCAGGACCGAGAAGGCCGGGCTCATCGACTCAACACCCGATCCAGCCAGCGCAGCAATGGCGGCAGCGCATTCGTGTCGAGCGTTTCCTCCGCGACAGGTGCAGCCGCATCCTCGCCCGCGCGTCGCGGCCGCGGCGGCAGGTAGCGGTTGACCGGCGCGTAGCCGAGCTCGGGCATCAGCGCGACGCCGCCGCGCTCGGCGACGAGTTTCGAGACATCCGAGTCGGGATCGCCGAGATCGCCGAAATGCCGCGCCTTCGTCGGACAGGCCTGCACGCAGGCCGGCTGGCGGTCTTCCTCGGGCAGATGCGTGTTGTAGATGCGATCGACGCAGAGCGTGCACTTCTTCATCACGCCCTCCACCGCACTGTATTCGCGCGCGCCGTAGGGACAGGCCCACGAACACAGTTTGCAGCCGATGCATTTGTCCTCGTCCACCAGCACGATGCCGTCCTCGGCGCGCTTGAAACTGGCGCCGGTCGGACAGACGGTGACGCAGGCCGGCGTCTCGCAGTGCAGGCAGGACCGCGGGAAATGCAGGGTCATCGCCGGTTGCGCGGCTTCGGCGGCGATGCTGCCCGACGACGCACACGCCGATGTCGCCGCGATCTCGTAGCTGTGCACCCGATTGAACCATACGCCGGATGGGTCCTTGCCGTACGGCTGTTCGTCGGTCAGCGGCCCGGCGATGCCGCCGGCATTCCACTGTTTGCAGCTCACCGCGCAGGCGTGGCAGCCGACGCAGGTGTCGAGGTCGATCACCAGGCCGAGTTTCTTTTTCGACGGTGGCGGCAGGTCGGTCATCGTTCGCTTCTCGTCAGCAGCCACAGGCCGCCGCCGCCGGCCAGCAGTGTCGCCGCGAACAGCGGCAGCGGGGGCATGGGGGCGTTGTCGCCGAGCACAGCCCAGGCGAGCCCGAGGCTGCCGATCTTGGCCAGCGCAATGCCGCTCCAGCCGGCGATGCGCGCGACGTTCATGCGTCGCGCTCCGCGGCGGCGCGCAGCTCGGCGCCGTAGCGCAGCGGTGCATCGCGTGTCGACGCGAACGGCAGCGGCACGAACTGCGGCGCGCTCATGCCGGCGGTGTCGGCCCTGCGGATCGCCACGCGCAGATCGAACCATGCCGCCTGGCCGGTGACCGGGTCGGCGTTGGCGTAATCGCGGCGCGGGGTGAGGTCGGAAATCAGGTGATTGAGCAGGAAGCCCTTTTCGCCTTCCGGCGCATCCTTCGCGAGCTTCCAGGCACCGCGGCGCTTGCCGATCGCATTCCAGGTCCAGACCGTGTCCGGCTGCACGTTGCCGGCGAATTTCGCCTGCACGGTGATCGTGCCGTGATGCGAGGACACCTCGACCCAGTCCTCGTCGGCGATGCCGTAGCGCGCGCCGGTGTCCGGATGCAGATACAGCACGTTGCGCGCGGCGATCTGGCGCAGCCAGGCGTTCTGGCTGCCCCAGGCGTGGTACATGAACATCGGCCGCTGGGTGATGGCCGACAGCGGAAATGCCGCACCATCCGTTTCCGCCATCTCGAAGGGTTCGTACCACAGCGGCAGCGGGTCGAAGTACGTCGCGACCCGCGCGCGGTCTTTCGCGGGCGGTTGCAGCGCGCCGTGGCCCTGCGCGGCGAGGCGGAAGGTCTGCAGCGTTTCCGAGTACAGATGCAGCGGAATCGGGTCGGCCGTGGCGATGAAGCCGAAGCGATGCGCCCACTGCAGATAGTCGCGGTTCGCCATCTTGTAGTAGCGCGCGGACTCGGGAATCGGCGCATGCCAGAAGCCGCCGTGTTCGATGTAGCGCTGCAGTTGCTGCGGATTGGGCGCGCCCTTGCCGTGGCGGTCGCCGTGTTCGCCGCGCCAGCCGGCGAGCAGGCCGACGCCCGGCGCGCGCTCGTGGTTCACCATGTAGTCGGCGTAGTCGCGATACTTCGGCGTGCCGTCGTCTTCGGTCATGCCGGGCAGGCCGAGGCGCGCGCCGAGGTCGAGCAGCACCGACTGGAAGCCGCGCACGTCGCGCGGGCGGCCATCGGCGTCGGTCTGCGTGGCCGGGTCGAACACCGGATGGCGGATCGCGTCGGCGGCGCCGTCGGCGTCGGAGATCGGGCGGTCGAGCAGGCTGATCGCGTCGAAACGTTCGAGATACGTCGTATCCGGCAGCACCAGATCGGCGTAGGCCACCATCTCGCTGGCGTAGGCGTCGCTGTAGATGATCCGCGGGATGCGGTATTCGCCGTGCGCATCCTTGTCGGTCAACCAGTGCATGGTCTCGCGGGTGTTCATCGCCGAGTTCCAGCTCATGTTGGCCATGAACATCAGCAGGGTGTCGATCCGGTACGGGTCGCCGGCGTGCGCATTGCGGATGACGGTGTGCAGCATGCCGTGCGCGGACAGCGGATACGACCAGGAGTAGGCATGATCGATGCGTCGCGGCCGCCCGTCCGCATCCACGACGAGATCCTCCGGTCCGTGCACGAAGCCAAGCGGGGCGGCGTCGAGCGTGCCGTTCTCGCGTCGGGCCTTGCCGGGCCGGTTGGCCGGCGGCGCCGGCTTCGGGAACGGGGGTTGATAGCGGAAGCTGCCCGGCGCATCCACCGCGCCCAAGATCAGTTGCAGCACGTGCAGCGCGCGGCAGGTGTGGAAACCGTTGCTGTGCGCGCTGATTCCGCGCATCGCGTGCATCGCCACCGGGCGGCCGATCATGGTGTCGTGTTCGCGGCCCCAGGCATCGGTCCAGCGGATCGGCAGTTCCAGCCTGCTGTCGAACGCGGCCTGCGCGAGTTCGCGCGCGATCCGGCGGATCGTGTCGGCGGGAATGCCGCAGCGTTCGCTCACCGCATCGGGCGCGTACTGCGGGTCGAGGTAGCGTTCCGCGAGCAACTGGAACACCGGCACGGCCTTGCGTCCGTCGGGCAAGGTGACTTCGCCGACCACGCGCGGCGCGATGCCGACCGCATCGGCCGGCGCGAACCCGTGCTCCGCCGATCCCTCCCCCGCGGGCGCAGAGGACTGCACGGCGCACAGCACCTTGCCGTCGGCATCGCGCGCGAACAGGCCATCGTCCGCACCGCCGGGATTGCGGATCACCAGCCAGTGCGCGTCGGCATAGCGCACCAGGTAATCGAGATCGATGCGGTCGCTGCGCAGCAGTTCGTGGATCAGCGCGAACGCGAAGAGGCCGTCGGTGCCGGGACGGATGCCGATCCATTCGTCGGCGATCGCGCCGTAGCCGGTGCGCACCGGATTGACCGCGACGATCTTCGCGCCACGCGCCTTCAGCTTGCCGAGGCCGAGCTTGATCGGATTCGAGTCGTGATCCTCGGCCACACCCCACAGCATCAGGTAGCGTGTGTATTCCCAGTCGGGTTCGCCGAATTCCCAGAAGCTGCCGCCGAGCGTGTACAGCCCGCCCGCGGCCATGTTCACCGAGCAGAAACCGCCGTGCGCGGCGTAGTTCACGGTGCCGAACTGCTGCGCCCACCAGCCGGTCAGCGCCTGCGACTGGTCGCGGCCGGTGAAGAAGGCGAGCTCGTCGGGATTGCGTTCGTGGATCGGCCGCAGCCAATCGGTCGCGATGCGCATCGCCTCGTCCCATTCGATCTCGCGGAACTCGCCGCTGCCGCGTTCCCCGGTGCGCAGCAGCGGTTTGCGCAGCCGTGCCGGCGCGTAGTGCTGCATGATCCCGGCCGAACCCTTGGCGCAGAGCACGCCCTTGTTGACCGGGTGATCGGGATTGCCCTGGATGTACCGGATCTGTCCATCCTTGATCCAGACGCGGATGCCGCACCGGCACGCGCACATGTAGCACGTCGTGTGCTTGACCTCGTCGCCGGGCGAGGGCGAGAGATTGAGATCGGGCTGCGTCGTCATGACATGTGCGCGCTCGCAGTTCGCGCCGAACGCGGGATCACCGTCCCTGGTGCGTGGGACCGGCCCGACCATCCCTGGCCGGGCGCTCGCCGCCATGCGAACCGGTGGTTCGCGAACATGGCGGCTCGTTCCGGCCCTCGCACATGGTGCTCGTGCGCTCGCCGCCATGCGAACCGGTGGTTCGCAAACATGGCGGCTCGTTCCGGCCCTCGCACATGGTGCTCGTGCGCTCGCCGCCATGCGAACCGGTGGTTCGCAAACATGGCGGCTCGCCCACACCGGCACGCGCACATGTCGCGTGTCGTGTGCTTGACCTCGTCGCCGGGCGAGGGCGAGAGGTTCGGGGCGGGTTCGTGCGTGCGGCGCGCGGGCATGGCGCCATTGTGCCCGGGATGCCGTCCGCCCTGCGAGGGCGGGGCGGGGCGGGCGCGGCGGTGGGTCGGGGTGGCTCAGCGCGGGGGTTCGATCCGGATCGTCGGGTCGTTGAAGCGCGAATAGACGACCGTGGTGGTGTAGGTCTTGCGGCCGACGGTCCCGGTGGTCTCCATCTTCGCCGGCAGGCCGTTGGGGCCGACCCACAGCAGGGTGTCGCTGCGGTTGCCGTCGAAGGTCTGGATCATGCGGTACTTCTTCATCGGCTTGCCGCCGACGACCTCGGTGCCGAGGGCCTCGATCTGGGCCCGATCGATCTCGCGGAAGGCGCGGTCGCTCTGCCGCCACTGGGTCAGCGTGCCCTTGGGCATCGGGATGCGCATCGTGCGGCCGTCGATGGTCATGTACATGGTGTCGCCGATGATGACCTGCGCGCCCATGCCGGAGTCGATCCGATAGCGGTTCGGCGCCACGAAATCCATCTCGGTCTTCGGCACCCGCGCGTCGCTGCTGGTCATCGTCGCGTGATAGCTGCGCAGGGCGAGGAATTTGACGCTGAGCGCCTTCATGTCCTCCTTCGGCCCGGCCCAGGCGGCGACGGCGAACAGGGACAGCGTGGCGAACAGCAGCAGGGCGGACAGCAGGACGATGCGATCGGCAGGGTCGGGACGACGCAGGAACATGGGCGGACTCCGTATGGACGAGGGGACAAGGGTACCCGCGATAGCGGAAAATCCGCAGGCGACCGGCCAGCCGCCTCCCGGCGGGCGACGGCGATGCGCGCGGAGGAAGGCGATGGGCGGTGTCGATGCCGAACTGTGGCGGCTGTGGCTGTTTTTCGGCCTGCTGCTGGTGCTGTCGCTGGCCGAGGCGCTGCGCCCGGGCCCGAATCCGCCTCAGCGGCGGACCCGGCGCTGGCCTGCGCATGCCGCGATCATCGTGCTCGACACGTTGCTGATGCGGCTGGTGGCGCCGGCCGGCGCGGTCGGCGCGGCGCTGTGGGCGCAGCAGGCGGGCGTGGGTGTGTTCAACGTGCTTCCGGTGCCCGGCTGGCTGCACTGGATCGCCGGGCTGCTGCTGCTGGATCTGGCGATCTACGCGCAGCATCGCGCGATGCACACCCTGCCGGGGCTGTGGCGGCTGCACCGCATGCATCACACCGACCTCACCCTCGACGCGACCTCGGCGCTGCGCTTCCATCCGCTGGAGATGCTGCTGTCGCTGGCGTACAAGTGCGCGCTGGCGGTGGCGTTGGGCATCGACCCGCTGGTGCTGCTGGCGTTCGAGGCGCTGCTCTCGTCCTTCGCCCTGTTCACCCACGCCAATCTGGCGCTGCCGCCGCGGTTGGACCGTCTGTTGCGCGCGGTGTTCGTGACCCCGGCGATGCATCGTGTGCATCACAGCCCGCACCTGGACGAACAGCGGCGCAACTACGGCTTCCATCTGAGCGTCTGGGACCGGCTGTTCGGCAGTTACGGCGCGGTCGCGCGCGATGCGCCGCCGCGTTTCGGTGTGGCCGGCGTGGGCGAGGTCCGGGCCCAGGGGCTGCCGGGGATGCTGCGCGAACCGTT
>JBIJAD010000376.1:0-3879 GCA_044345955.1 Lysobacteraceae bacterium | reverse complement strand
AGCGCGCGGCGCGCCTGCTGGGCATCGACCAGCGGTGCGGAGATCCGGCGCGGATGGCTCATCGCCTCCTTGATCGCGCGCGGGGTGATCTCGGTGAACACCACCCGATGCAGCGATTTGCCTTCGAGCAGGCCGCGCTCCTTCAGGATCTCGGCGATGTGCCAACTGATCGCCTCGCCCGCGCGGTCCGGGTCGGTGGCCAGATACAGCGCTTCGGCGCTCTTCGCGGCCTTGGCGATGGCCTCGACGTGTTTCTCGTTCTTCTCGATCAACTCGTAGCGCATCGCGAAGCCGCGTTCGGGATCGACCGCGCCCTCCTTCGGCACCAGGTCGCGGACATGGCCGTAGGAGGCGAGAACATGGAAGTCCTTGCCGAGGTACTTGTTGATCGTCTTGGCCTTGGCGGGCGACTCGACGATGAGGAGGTTCTTGGCCATGGCGGGCGGGGATTCCGGCGAACACCGGCCGGGAAACCCGGGCGGCGGAAAGGGGGGCGGCCGGGCGGTGCGGAGGCCGCCGGGCCAGAAGGCGACGCCCGGGGAGGCCCGGGCGTCGGTCAGTTCTCTTTTTTAGTGGTGTCACGTCCGGGCGGTGGCTGTCAAGCCGCCCCGGTCCCGGGGACCCGGCGCCGGGCCGGATCGGAGGGCGTCCTGCCGACCCTCAATTCAGGCCGGAGCCGGCGATCGCGCCGATCACCGCGAACATGGCCAGGAAGCCGAACACCGCCAGGCCGGCCAGCACCAGGATCACGATGGTGACGGTCCCCAGGCCCTCCTGCTGCCACTCCGGATGCTCGGTGAAGGCCCATTTGTCGACCACCAGGGTGTCGCAGACCATGTCGTGCAGGGCCTGTTTCTGCTGGGTGAAGCCGGCCATCAGCCAGCCGATGAACAGGATCAGGGTGCTGAGGATGGTGGCGAAGATCCGGCCGAAGGCGCGCCAGAAGCCGATCCGGGTGCCGTCGGTGCGCACCACCTTGATCCCCACCGCCAGCTTGCCCAGGGTGGCCTGGTGACGCGAGGAATGCATCCACACGAAATACATCAGCGGCAGCAGGACCGCGAGCAGATAGCCCAGTCCGACCAGGGCGATGCCCACGCCGCTGGCGACCGGATTGTCGGCGCTGGCGGTGGCGCCGATGCCGATCGCGCCGATCAGCGCCACCGGGATCATGACCGCGTAGGTGATGGCGGTGACGACCACGTAATCGATGCAGTAGGCCGCAAAGCGCTTCCAGAAGCCGGCGTAGACCACTTTCCCGCCGCGGATCACGGCCGCCTGGTCTTCCTCGACCCGCGCGGTCGGCGGGGCGTAGGGCGAGGCATCCGCCTGCGGCAGCGCCGACCAGGGCGCATCGTGCGCGACGGCGGGCGCCGGATCGAGCGACAGCCCGGCCGCGGGCAGGGTCGGCTCGCGCGTCGCGCCGCCGACCGTTCCGGACACCACCTCGGCGATCATCTCGCGCCAGGGCCGCCATTCGGACAGGCCTTCGCGCCAGACCAGGCTGTCGGGCGCAAGCGTGCCGCCGGCGTGGAGAGCGGCCAGGGTTTCGGCGCTCACGGGGCCGTGCTGGCGGCGTTCTGCGTCGCTGTAATACCACTCGGTCATGATCGAAAACTCGTTGCGGTTCGTCGGAAAGCGAAAAGGCGGAAAGGACCTCAGCGACTCATGCCCAGCACGGCGACGCCGGCCAGCGCGAGCAGCGCCAGCATGCCGAGCACGAACAGGCCGAACAGCACCAGGATCACGATCGTCACCGCATCCAGCTCTTCGCGCTGCAGTTCCCAATGCTCGGTGTAGGCGTGTTTGTCGACCACGAGGGTATCGCAGATCATGTCGTGCAGGGCCTGTTTGCGGTCGGTGAAGGCGGCCATGATGTAGCCGATCATCAGCAGCAGACCGCTGACGATCGTCGCGAAATAGCGGGCGAAACCGCGCCAGAATCCGATCGGCGAGCCGTCGCTGCGCACCACCTTGATGCCGACCGCCATCTTGCCGAGGCTGGCCTGGTGCGAGGAGGAATACATCCAGCCGAAATAGCAGGCGCTGATCAGCATCGACAGGATCTGGACGACGAGATCCACCGGCGAATAGGTCGTGTCGAAGTCGCCGCTCATGGCCTGGTTGAAGCCGATCACCGCGCCGATGATGGCGCCGACGATGCCGAGCAGGAAATTGTCGATCACCAGCGCGGCGAACCGCTTCCAGAACGCGGCGTAGACCACATGCTCGCCGTGGACGACCGCGGCGGCGGCCTCCACGCGCGCGGTCGGCGGCGCGTAGGGCGAACGTTCGGCGATCGCGTAGGGGCGGTAGGCGCCGTCGTCGGGCGCGGCCTCGGCGGCGCGGACGAGCGCCTCGGCGCGCGGGTCCTCCGGCATGCCGCCGACGATGACTTCGCGCATCATCTCGCGCCATGGCTTCCATTCGGACATGCCCTCGCGCCAGACCAGGGTCTCGCCCGGCAGCAGGCCACGGGCATGCAGACTGGCCAGATGGTCGGGGCCCACCGGGCCGTGCTGCTGGCGCTGGGCGTCGCTGTAATACCACTCGGTCATGCGTGTTCTCAGGGAGTTGAAGTCATGCCGCGACGGCAGGGGGCGGGCCGCTGCGCGTCTTCGAGGGAGCCGGCCAGACAGTGCCAGCCGTCGGCGCCGGACTCGAACACCAGGGTCCGGCCGTCGATCTTGTCGGAAACGCCCTCGAAACGCAGTTCGATGACGCACTCGCCGCTCTCCAGCGCGCCGACGGTGAGCCACGCCAGACTGTCGCCGCCGGCCTCGCCGCCGCCGAGGGCGATCGAGGCCTCTTCGCCGTAACCGATCTGGAAATTGCCCGGACAGCGGCCCGACTGCGCCCGCAGTTCCTCGATCTGCGGCTGCAGGCTCAGCCCGAGCACGTAGGCCCGCTGCACTTTGCTGCGGCCGAGATAGTCGTGGTAGGCGGGCACCGCGATTGCGGCGAGGATCGCGATCGCGAACACGCCGAAGAACAGCGCGACCGCACCGATGATCGCGGCGATGGCGCAGCCGGACAGGCCGCGCGCAGGCGGCTTGCCCGGCGGCGGCGCGGCGCCGCGCGGGTCGGCGGCGGAAGGAAAGGGCGGCGGCGGGTGCATCGCTCAGGCTCCGCAGCGCGACGGCGCGAAGCCGGTCGGCATATCGATGTTGCGGCAATAGAGAGCGACCTTGCCGTCGGCGGCGATGGTCGCGTCGTACTGGACGGTCTTGCCCTTCACTTCCGCACCCAGCCCCATGAAGTCGACGCGGTAGGCGCAGGTCCCGTTGACCGGATACGCCTGCTCGATGCCGAACCATCCGCTTTCGCGGCTGCCCTGGAAGCGCGGCTGGCGGACCATCATCCGATCGAATTCGTAGGTATCGGGACAGACGTTGCCGTTGGCGGCGTAGAACTCACGCATCGAGGCCATGACCAGCTCACGGGCCAGCGTGTCGACGGCTTCCATCCTGTCGGCATCGAAGCGACCGGGATCCGTTGCGCTCGCCACCGGCTCGGCGGGCGACGGCGATAACGGCGACGTGCGCGCGGATTCGGCGACCTTGGCGCGCGTGACGTAATCCTGGTAGGCCGGCAGCGCGATCGCGGCGAGGATCGCCAGCAGCACCAGACCGACGATGCCGATCACCACCACCGCGATGATGCAGCCGCTGCGATTGGACGGCGGCGGCTCCACATGCACGCTCGGGCGCGCCGCATGCGAGGCGCCGCCCGCGGACGGGCGCGGCGGCGGCGGCGGGGGCGGCCGGCTCATGTCCGGCTCCACGCCGGTGAGGCCCAGTTCCTCGATCAGCCGTTCCAGCGGCTGCCATTCGCGCAGGCCTTCGTGCCAGGCCAGGGTGTCGCGCACGATCACGCGTT
>JBIJAD010000375.1:0-3883 GCA_044345955.1 Lysobacteraceae bacterium | reverse complement strand
GGCGTGATCGTCCACGGCCGCTACGACGTCGTCTGCCCGATCCAGAACGCCTGGGACCTGCGCAAGGTCTGGCCGAAGGGCGAACTGATCGTCAGCCCCGCTTCCGGCCACTCCGCCTTCGAACCCGAGAACACCGACGCCCTCGTCCGCGCGACCGACCGCTTCGCCGCTTAAACCGCAATCCAACGTCGCAGGGCGGGCCTTGGCCCGCCATTGCGGCGTTGCCGATCGCGTCGCGCGTGGGGAGGGCATCGCCGACCGCTGCCGGTGTTGCGAAGCTGGATCAGAATAGCCATGGCGCCGGGCCAAGTCGCCTTGCGGCCTATTGATTTCTGCGTTTCTTCATTGCGGCAGCCTCGTGCTTCAGCAATTCGACATCAAGCTCGAAATACTCGAATCCGGAGAGACTGCGCACCGAAGCGGACGAGCCGTGTCTCCAGGCGCTGAATGACTTCAGGGCTCTTTCGTGCTCGGCCGCTTCGAGGAGTATCGCTTTTCGCACGTTTTCGTCGATCAGAATGATGTTGCGATCGCGTGGGGCATACGAAATCATTTTGGCCGAACGGTTCACCGCAGGCCCGATCACGGTCGGCGTTTGCGCCTGCCGAGGCCCGGCATTCATCGCGCAGACGGGTCCGAGCGAGATGGTCACGCGGAGGTGGATTCTTTCGCAGGCGCTCTCGGTCAGACGTTTCCAGTGCGTCGACTTGAAGATGCGAAAGCCTTCCATCAGGTCGGTAGCGGCACAAGCGGCGCGATATGCGGCGTTCGCGCTGGAGCCTGCCGTTTCGAAAGAACCGAAGTGGAATCTGGCCATGGTGCCGTCGCCGCTGAATCTCTCTATCACCGCCGGGTATGCGGAAAGGCTTTCATAAACGTGAGAATTGAATCGATTGATCATCTGTGCCGCATGTGGAAGCGGAACTTCGTCGAACAGGGACGACGAATTCGTCAGATCCAAATGCATGATCGCGACGTTCTCCAGGGATGCCTCGTCCCGGAGGCCGAGGTGGGACTTCCATCCGGGATGGGAAGCGAATTGCTGGAGTTGATCGGCGAGCTCGCATCCGCCGGGGCTTCCAAGAATTTCCAGAAGCTTGCGGCTTTCCTCGGAACCGAAGCCTTTGTCACTGATGTCGTTGTCGCTTCCCTCGGCTTTCTTGTTGAGAAACTGTATCAGTCCCACGGACGCTTGTTTGGAGAGCACGGGCGAAATGAGGGTGTGAACCGGCACGAAGCCGATCTCCTTGTCGTAAGAGACGACATGACGATTGCTTTTCTGTAGCTCGTTCTCGAGCAATGGTTGTTTTTTTGCCCAACATTGACCGAGGATCGTCCAGTTTTCCACGATCCTTATCTTCATCGCCTTTTCCGCTGCGCCCGACCGTATGTTGTAGGCGGCGACGAATGCGAATCCTCTCGGGAACTGCTCGATTTCGTCGTCGGTGTGTATCGGCAGATACAACGATGCGGCCTGCGCGCCCATGAGATTCGCCATTGATTCCAGGCGCGTCGAAAGTCGTTCCGACAAGGATTTGAGGTCGCTCCCGGTTCCCGTGTCGTTGCTCGTGATCGAAGTCGCCTGGCTGATTCTCGCCAGTCGCGCCTGCAGTTCCGAGATATCGCGCTCGAGCAGTTCCGCTTTCTGGGACTTGTTCTTGATCTCGGTATCTTTTTCCGCGATTTTCTTGTTGTGATAAAGCCTTGCGAAAATTCCGAGCAGGCCGACGATCGAGCCGACGATCAGCAGTAACGCCCTCGCATCCGAAAGATCCACCATGATCCAGTCCTCCAGTGAGGAATCGAGTCGCTTCAAGCGCTCGCTCTGTCGTTGTGTGCCTGGCAATGTCTTGGTAAACGACCTTCCAGGTCGTTTACCAAGTCGCCACCCCGGTACATGCCCGGAGTGGCTCGCGACGAATCAATCGCTTGCGCGCTTGTTTCGTCGTCGCAGCCGTCCTTGGCTGCGCGATCAGGCTGCTTTTCAACAGCCTGCTAGGGGGTGCTTCCACCCTCAAACCCCTCCACCTCCTCCAACACCAACATCTCCCGCACCTGCCCCGCCGACGCGCGGCGCATCGGTTTCTCGTCGACGTTCGACAGCGGCGCCTGGCGCAGCGCGGCATGCGGCAACACCGTGAGGTCGAAGCTCAGATCTTCGGCGGAGAACAGCCAGACCGGGCAGTCGAGGTTGCGTTCGCGGTCGAGGCGGAGGCGGCGGCTGCGGGTTTCGGCGGGGATGCGGTGTTCTTCGAGGAAGTGGGCGACGGCTTCGGGGTCGTCGCTGTAGAGGTGCAGATGCACCGGGGTGTTGGCGTCGGCGGTGCCGTCGAGCACCGGGCCGACCAGACGCGGGTCGAAGTCGGCGAAGAAGTCCAGCGCGCGCAGCGCGGCTTCGCGGCGGCGGCGCAGTTCGGCGACGCGGGTGTCGCCCTGGAATTCGCCCTGGAACAGGCGTTGGTATTCGCGCAGGGCGTCCTCGATCTCGCGGTTGCGCGGCAGCGAGGCGTCGTCGTGGATGCCCAGGCGCGCGGCGGCCTTGAGTTTGGCCTGATGGAAGTCGCGGATGCCGGATTCGGCGATGAGGCGGGCGGCCTCGCGGGCGAGACGGTAGCGGCGCTCGCGGGTCCTGGTCTCGGCGTGCTGGCGGGCGTGGTGCATGGGCATCGTCCCGGCGGGGCCAGGGGATGACTGTAACCGAAGCCCATGGAATGGGGAATCGTGCCCCCGGGGGATGCGTGCGGTGATGAAAAACGCCCTCATCCCCGCACAGGCGGGGATGAGGGCGTCGTCATGTCCGAGCATGAGCCCCCGCCTGCGCGGGGATGAGCGATGCTCTCCCGAAGCCCGTCCCCGGGCGGCGGGCGATGGGCATCAGAAGATGTCGAACGATTCCTCGCTCGGCATCGCTTCGTCGCTGCCGTAGTCGACGTAGCTCTCCATGCGTTCGAGGTCCTCGACCTTGACGTATTCGACGATGCCGCCGCTGCCGGTGGTCGGCAGCAACTGGCCGCTGGCGGTGACCGCCACCTTGACCATGCCGGCGGGCGGGTCGTTGGACGCGACCGGCAGGTCCTCCAGCGCGACCTTCATGAAGTCGATCCAGATCGGCAGCGCGGCCTTGCCGCCGTATTCGCGGTAGCCGAGCGAGGTGTTGTCGCTCTTGCCGACCCACACCGCGGTGACGAGGTTGCCGCCGGTGCCGGCGAACCAGGCGTCGCGGTGGTTGTTGGTCGAGCCGGTCTTGCCGCCGATGTCCTCGCGACCGAGGCGGCGGGCGTCGGTGGCGGTGCCGCGCAGGACCACGTCGCGCATCATCGAGGTGATCTGGTAGGCGATGCGTTCGTCCATCGCGCGCGGGGCGAGCACCGCATCGGCGGGCAGGCTGGCCGGCGGTTCGGTCTTCTTGTCGCCGTTGGTCGTGGCCTTGGGCTTGGGCGCGGTGGTCGCACCGGTCGCCGGGCCCAGGTCGAAACCGTCGACGACGGTGGTCGCCGGCGCCAGCGGTTGGCCGGCGGCGCCGGCGCCGCAGGCGCGGCAGGCGATCGCCGGCTTGTGCTTGTAGACGACCTTGCCGTCGCGGTCGCGGACTTCGTCGATGAACCACGGGTCGACGCGGAAACCGCCGTTGGCGAAGGCGGCGTAGCCGCGAGTGACCGACAGCGGGGTCAGCGAGGGCGTGCCCAGCGAGATCGAGAGGTTCGGCGGCAGTTCTTCCTCGCGGAAGCCGAACTGGGTGATGTACTTGCGCGCGTACTCCACGCCGATCGCATCCAGCATGCGCACCGAGACCAGATTGCGCGACTGCACCAGCGCCTCGCGCACGCGCACCGGGCCGGCGAAACCGCCGCCGTCGTTCTGCGGGCGCCAGACCTTGCCGGCG
>JBIJAD010000373.1:0-3913 GCA_044345955.1 Lysobacteraceae bacterium | reverse complement strand
CAGCGAACCGGCGAAGATCAGCGGCGTGACACTGCGCAGTTGGGTCGGCGAGATGCGCGACAGCAGCCACAGTGCGCCCAGACCCACCGCGTAGCGCGCGCCCTGCGCCAGCGCCAGCCGCGGGCTCTCGTTGCCTGCGCTGTAGAGCACGGCCAGACCGATGACCATCAACGCCAGCAGCGCGGCGAGCAGCGGCAGATCGAGCGTGCGCGTGAAACGCAGCAGCAGATCGATCAGCCAGCGCAGCAGGCTTTTCATCGCGCCGGCTCCTGCGGCGGCGCGGCCGGTGCCGGGTTTGAAGGCGCAGGATTCGAAGACGCGGGGCTCGAAAGCGTCGCATTCGAAGGCGCCATGGCCGTGGAGACGGCGGCCGGTGCGCTGGCGATGGTGGCGACGACGTTGGCGAAGGGATTGGCCGCGAGCGCCGCGGCGAGCGTCTTCGGATCGGGCTCCGGCATCTTGCCCAGCAGCCAGGCATCGAAGATCTTGCGCGCGATCGGCGCCGCGGTGCTCGATCCGTAACCGCCGCCTTCGACCACCACCGCGAGCGCGATCGTCGGGTTCTCGGCCGGCGCGAAACCGATGAACAGCGCGCGATGGCGCAGATGCATCGGCAGTTTCTTCGGATCGAGACTGGCGCTGCCGCGACGGCTGATGAGCTGCGCGGTACCGGTCTTGCCGGCGATCCGGTACGGGATGCCGTAGCTGATGACCCGTGCGGTGCCGCCGGGGCCGTGCACCGTGCGGACCATGCCCTCCTGGATCACCTGCAGATTGGCGGAGTTGTGCGTGATCATGCGCGGCGCGGGCTGTTCGAGCATGCTCCAGGGGCGGTCGAAGTCGTCGCGTCGCTCCTTCACAAGATGCGGCCGGCGGAGGCGACCGCCGTCGGCCAGCGCCGCGGTGCTCTGCGCGAGCTGCAGCGGCGTCGCTTTCCAGAAGCCTTGGCCGATGCTGGAGATCACGGTGTCGCCGGGATACCACGGCCCCTGTTTCTTCGCGTTCTTCGCCTTCCACTCCGGCGAGGGCAGGATGCCGCCGGATTCGCCGGCCAGATCGATCCCGGTGGGTGCGCCGAACCCGTACAGGGCGAGGTATTCGTCGAACTTGCGGATGCCCATGTCCAGCGACAGCCGGTAGTAGTAGGTGTTCACCGAATCGGCGATCGCCTTGCGCGCGTCGGTCCAGCCGTGGCCGCCGGTGTGCGAATCGCGGTAGCCGCGGCGCTGACCGCCGATGCGGAATTCGCCGGTGGACAGCACCCGGTCCTCGGGCCGGCGCAGGCCGCTATCGAGCCCGGCGAGGGTGAGCAACGGCTTGAGCGTCGACCCCGGGGCGATGCCGCCGAGCACGTTGCGGTTGAACAGCGGCCGCGCCGGGTCGTCCATCAGCCGGCGATAGTCGGCATGCGAAATGCCGTTGACGAACAGATTGGGGTCGTAGCTCGGCAGGCTGACCATCGCCAGCACTTCGCCGGTGCGCGGATCGATCGCCACCGCCGAGCCGGTCAGATCGCCGAAGGCGAGGGTGGCGGCGCGCTGCAGGTCGACATCGATGCTCAGGCGCAGATCGGCGCCGGGCGTGGCCGGAATCCGGCCGAGGCTGCCGATGATCCGGCCCTCGACGTTGGTCTCGATCTGTTCGTAGCCGATCTGGCCGCGCAGCATGTCGTCGTAGTAGCGCTCGACCCCGGTCTTGCCGGTATGGCCGAAGGTGGCCATGCCCGCGCCCAGTTTCTCCAGGTCGCGCTTGTCGATGCGGGCGACATAACCGATCACATGCCCGAACAGGTCGCCGTAGGGATAACGCCGGGTGAGATACGGCACCAGTTCGACGCCGGGGTATTTCCAGCGATCGACCGCGAAGCGCGCGGCTTCCTCGTCGCTGATCTTCAGGCGCAGAGTCACCGGCAGGAAGCTGCGGGTCGCGCGCCGGGTCTCGTGGAAGCGCGCGATGTCCTCGGGGCTGAGCGCGATGATCTTCGACAGCGAGGCGATCAGCGCGTCGATGTCGCCGGCCTCGGCCGGGACCACGTCGAGACGGTAGGCGGGCACGTTGTCGGCCAGCACCCGGCCCTTGCGGTCGTAGATCAGCCCGCGCGCCGGCACTTCCGGACGCTGCTTGATGCGGTTGTCCGCCGATTTCTTGGCATAGTCGGTGTGCTCGAGCACCTGCAGTCGGAAATACCAGGCCGACAGCCCGACCAGCGCCAGCACCACGGCGAGGAAACCGAGCGCGGCCCGGGCGCGGAACTGCGCGGTCTCGAGCGCGGAATTGCGGATGTGGCTGCGTACCATCGTCCGTGCCTCAGCGTTTGCGGCCCACGCGCAGTCCGTCGAGCAGCACGAACAGCGGCGGCCACAGCAGCGCGCCGATCAGCGGCGCCCACCAGTGCAGCCAGCCCTGCAGGTTCTGGCCGAACATGAAATGCGCGGCGGCGACGATGATCCGGTCGTTGAGCAGCAGACCACCGATCGCCAGCGCCTGCTGCGCCATCGGGAAGAAGCGCAGTTGCGGACGGAAACGCTGCAGGATGAAGGTCATCACCGTCAGCCGCAGCGCCTGTTCGCCGAGCACGGTGCCGAAGGCGATGTCGGCGATCAGGCCGATCGCGAAGGCCAGGCCGAGGCCGACCCGCTCGTGGTCCTCCAGCAGCCAGTAGGCCAGCACCAGCGCCAGCCAGTACGGCCGCAGCGGCGCGATCGCCTCCGGCAGCGGCAGCAGGCCGAGCAGCAGGGAGACGAAGATGCTCGCCGGAAACAGCCAGGGACGGCGCACGCGACTCATCGCGCAGGCTCCTGCGCCGGCGGCGGGGTGGTGGCGGGCTTCGGCGGCGCGTCGCTCGATGGCGTTGCGGCTGCCGGTGTCGCGCCAGGGGATGTCGCGGCCGACGGCGCGGAGGTTGCGCCGGCTTCCGCACCGGCGCCAGCCGGCGGTGTCGCCGGCAGCGGCACGGCCGCCTGCACGCCGGGCGGTCGCTGGCGCAGCAGCAGCACGTCGCGGCCGCGATCGAGCTGCGCCGCCGGCCGCAGTTCGCCGACCAGGAAGGCGCGGCTCTCGTCGCGACGGAGGCGGACGATGGTGCCCACCGGGAAACCCGGCGGGAAACGCCCGCCCAGCCCGGAGGTGACGATGCGGTCGCCGACCTTCACGTCGCTGGAGGTCGGGATGTTGGCCAGTTCGATGCGGTCGCCGCGGCCGTAGGCCACCAGACGGATGCCGTTGCGCGCCACCGCCACCGGCACCGCATGGTCGGGATCGGTCAGCAGCAGCACGGTCGCGGTGCCCGAGCGTACTTCGATCACCTGACCGACCAGGCCGCCGGCGTCGATCGCCGCCTGGCCCATGCGCACACCCTGTTCGGCGCCGATGGCGAGCGTCAACCGCTGCCGGGTGGGATCGAGTGCGATGTCGAGGATCGGCGCCAATTGCACGTCGAGCCCACCCTGCTCGGCGGCGCCGAGCAGGCCGCGCAGCCGGGCGTTTTCCGCCGCCGAGGCCTCCAGCCGCGTGATCCGCGCGCCGCTGATCAGCAACGCGTTGCGCAGGGTCTCGTTCTCGCGCATCAGCCGCGTGCGGGTGGACGCGGTGTCGCGGACGTCGTCGCCGAGTCTGGCCGGCAGGCCGGCCAGCCGCCACAGCGGCTGCACGGCATGTTCGATCTGCACCCGGATCGCGCTCAGCCAACCGCCGCGATGGTCCAGGACCATCAGCGCGATCGCCAGCGTCAACGCGACCAGCAGCCGCAGGGTGCCGGCGATATCGTCGGAACGCGATGCGGAAGGGCCGGCGTAGGAAGGCACGTCAGAACGTCAGGTGAGGTTCGCGGCGGAAGGGTCGGAGAAGATCGCGGCGGGAATCACGGTGCATCTCGCAGTGCGAATCGCGTGCAGATCGGGCTGCAATCGGAGCA
>JBIJAD010000372.1:0-3920 GCA_044345955.1 Lysobacteraceae bacterium | reverse complement strand
GACAGCGGTGCGGTCGCGGTGGAACTGGCCGTCGACGGCGACTCGCTCGCCCTGAAGAGCGGGCTGATCGCCAAGGCCGACATCGCGCTTTCGCGGCAGGACGGTCTGGCCGTGCCGGTGGAAGCGCTGGTGCACGCCGAGGGCGAAGCCGGCGCAGTGATGGTGGTGCGCGACGGCGTCGCACGGCGGGTGCCCGTGACCCTCGGCAAGGTGGAAGGCGAGCGCGTCGCGATCCTCTCGGGCCTGCCGGCGAACGCGCAGGTCATCGTGCAGGGCGCCGCCTACGTCGACGACGGTCAGCCCGTCGCCGTGAACCGCTGAGGAGCGATCATGCGCATCTGGGCATTCGCGGTCCGCCGCTGGCAATTCACGACGGTGATGTTCCTGCTGCTGGTGGCGCTGGGCGCACTGGCGCTGCGTGCGATCCCGACCCAGGAGGATCCCACCTTCCCGATTCCGCTGACCACGATCGTGGTCGTCTACCCGGGCGCCGATCCCGAAGAAGTGGAGCGTCTGGCGACCGACCCGATCGAGGACGCGATCGCCGAGATCGAGGACGTGAAAGAAATACGCTCCAGCAGCGAAAGCGGGCTGGCGGTGATCCGGGTGGAATTCGAATGGACGGTGGACGCGGACGACAAGTACGACGAAGTCGTGCGCGAGGTGAACGCCCTGCGCGGCGCGCTGCCGACGGACATCCGCAGTATCGAGTTCGACAAGGCGAACCCGGGGCTGGTGAACATCGCGCAGTACGCGATCACCGGGCCGGGCCTGTCGCCGCGGGCGCTGCGGCGGCTGGCCGAGGACCTCGAAAACACGCTGGAGACCGTGCCGGGCGTGCGCCGCGCCGAATCCTGGGGCTATCCGCAGCCGGAAATCCGGGTGGCCCTGGACCTGCCGCGGATGGCGGCGTTGGGCCTGGACGCGGGCACGGTGAGCGAGGCGGTGCAGGGCGAAGGCCGGAGCGTGCCCGGCGGCGCGATCCACATCGGCGAGCGCCGCTACAACCTCAAGGGCACCGGGGATTACCCGTCGATCGAGGCCGTGGCCGATACCGTGGTCGCCGAGCGCAACGGACGCACGGTGCTGCTGCGCGATGTGGCCGAAGTGACGTGGTCGACCGAGGAGCCGGCGTATCTGGCCCGTTTCGACGGCCAGCGCGCGGCGTTCGTGACCGCGAACATGAAGGACGGATACAGCATCTTCGATGTGCAGCGCGGGCTCGATGCGCGGGTCGCGACGTTCCGCGCCGGGCTGCCGCCGGGCGCGCGGGTCGAAGCCGGATTCGTGCAGGCCGACAACGTGCGTCTGCGTCTGCAGCGGCTGGGCATGGACTTCCTGATCGCGATCGCGCTCGTGGCGGTGACCCTGCTGCCGCTGGGCTGGCGCGCCGGCGGGATCGTGATGATCGCGATCCCGCTGTCGCTGGCGATCGGTATCGCCGGGTTGTGGGCGCTGGGTTTTTCGCTGAACCAGATCTCGATCGCCGGCTTCGTGGTCGCGCTCGGGCTGCTGGTGGACGATGCGATCGTGGTGGTCGAGAACATCGCGCGCTTCCTGCGCGAAGGTCACGACCGCAGGACCGCGGCTGTGCTGGCCACCGACCAGATCGCGCTGGCGGTGATCGGCTGCACCGCGACCCTGATCCTGGCGTTCCTGCCTCTGCTGAATCTGCCCGAAGGCCCCGGCAAGTTCACCCGCGGGCTGCCGCTGGCGGTGGTGCTGACGGTGCTGGCGTCGCTGTTCGTGGCGTTCACGATCGTGCCCTTCCTCGCCAGCCGGGTGCTGCCGCGGCACGAACATGCCGAGGGCACGCCGCTGTTGCGCTGGCTCAAGCGTGGCATCCATCGGTTCTACGCGCCGGTGGTGCATCGGGCGCTGGCCAGACCGCGCCGCAGTCTGGCGCTGGCCGCGGCGCTGGTGGCGGCGTCACTGGGACTGGTGCCGCTGCTGGGCTTCTCGTTGTTTCCGGCTGCGGACAAGCCGCAGTTCCTGATTTCCGTCTCGACCCCGGAAGGCGCATCGCTGCAGGCCACCGATCGCGCGGTGCGCTTTGTCGACGGCATCCTGGCGCGCACCGAAGGCGTGCGCGAGCGCATGGTCAATCTCGGTCGCGGCAATCCGCAGATCTACTACAACGTGTTCCCGGCGGAAACCAAGACGACCGAGGCAGAAATCTTCGTCACCCTGGACGCCTGGAAAGGCGACGAGAGCGTGCGCCTGCTGGAAAGCCTGCGACGACAGTTCGCGGCGTATCCGGGCGCGCAGATCATGCTGGAGCAATTCCAGAACGGGCCGCCGATCGAAGCGCCGATCGCGGTACGCATCCTCGGCCCGGAGAACGCGGAACTGGCGCGCCTCGCCGGCGAAGTCGAACGCCTGCTCAAGCGTGTACCCGGCGCGCGCGACGTCGACAATCCGCTGCGACTGCTGCGGCTCGACTACGACCTCGGCATCGACACCGGCAAGGCCGGCCTGCTGGGCATCCGCAGCCTCGACATCGACCGCACCACGCGGCTGGCGGTGGCCGGACTGGACGCCGCGCAATTCCGCGACGAACGCGGCGACGAATATCCGATCCGGCTGCGCCTGCCGATCGAGGGTTATCCGACATCGGTGCTGCTGGACCAGTTGTACTTCACCAGCCGCAGCAGCGGCGAGGCGATCGCGCTCGCCCAGATCGCGACCCCGCGGTTCGACGGCGGGCCCAGTCGGATCGAGCGCTTCGACCGCGAACGCATGGCCACCGTCACCGCGAACGTCACCGAGGGCGAGATCACCAGCCGGGTCTCGGCGCGGGTCGAAAACGCGCTGCTGGCGCTTCGGCTGCCGGAAGGCTATCGCATCGAACTGGGCGGCGAAGCGGAGTCCGCCGCGAACAGTCTGGCCGGGCTGGGCAGTGCGATCATCGTCGCCGCTTTCGGCATTCTCGCGGTGCTGGTGCTGGAGTTCGGCAGCTTCCGCTCGACCCTGATCGTCGCCGGCGTGGTGCCGTTCGGGATCATCGGCGCGTTGTTCGGCCTGTTCGTCACCGGCTATCCGCTCTCGTACATGGCGATCATCGGCTTCGTCGCGCTGATCGGCGTGGAGATCAAGAACTCGATCCTGCTGGTGGATTTCACCAATCAACTGCGAAGCGAAGGCGTACCCCTGGACGAGGCGATCGAACGCGCCGGCGAGCTGCGCTTCCTGCCGGTGCTGCTGACCTCGGTCACCGCGATCGGCGGCCTCCTGCCGCTGGCGATGAGCGGTTCGGCGCTCTACGCGCCGCTGGCGATCGTGATGATCGGCGGCCTGCTCAGCTCGACCCTGCTGGCGCGGATCGTGACCCCGGTGATGTACAAGCTGCTGCCGCCGGTGATCGAGAGCGAGGCAGGGCAATCGGCCGAGGGTCGCGGCGTCGAGACACGGCTGGCCGCCGGCGGCGCGTGAGTGTCGCCGGAGGCTCGCCAGAGCCGCGGCGCGGGCTCAGGCGGCAGCGAACGCCCGCAGCGCGCGCGCCAGGCGCGCGAGACCTTCGGCGATCTCGTCGTCGGAAATATTGAGCGCGGGGACGAAACGCAGCACATCCGGACCGGCCTGCAGCATCAGCAGCCCCTCGGCCGCGGCACGATCGAGAATCTCGCCGGCGCGGCCGGCGTAGGGCGGCGCGAGCACGGCGCCAAGCATCAGACCGCGGCCGCGGACTTCGGCGAACAGGCCGAGTTCGGCATGCAGCGCAGCGAGCGCCTCGCGCAGCGCGCGGCTCTGCCGTTCGACATTCGCCGCGATCTCCGCCGACTGCAGCCGGCGCAGGACCACGCGCGCGACCGCGGCGGCCAGCGGGTTGCCGCCGAAGGTGGTGCCGTGGGCGCCGAACTGCATGACATCGGCGACACGCGGACCGGCCAGCATCGCGCCGATCGGCAGGCCGCCGCCCA
>JBIJAD010000083.1:0-12602 GCA_044345955.1 Lysobacteraceae bacterium | reverse complement strand
CGATCCCGAGCAGATCAGACTTTCGACGATCGGCGGCAACGCGATGTAGAGCAGACGATTCGGCGAACCCGGGCCTGCATCGACGACCACGTTCGGCGTCGCGGCACCGAGGATCGCCGCCCCGACCTGGGCCGGCGTCGCGCCGGGATGATCGGCAAGATACAGGGCCGCGGCGCCGGCGACGTGCGGCGACGCCATTGAAGTGCCGCTGATCGTGTTCCGCGCATTCTGCCCGTCGTGCCAGGCCGAGGTGACGTCCTGCCCCGGCGCGAAGAGATCGACGCAGGCCCCGTAATTGGAGAAGGACGGACGGCTGTCGTCCACCATGGTCGCGCCGACGGTGATCGCATCCGGCACCCGTGCGGGGGAGAAGCCGCAGGCGTCGAGGGCGCTGTTGCCGGCCGAGACCACGGCCGCGACCCCGCTGTTGATCAGACCGTCCACCGCGGCGTCCATCGAAGTGTTGCCGCCGCCGCCGAGACTGAGGTTCGCGATCGCCGGCAGGACACGATGACCCGCGACCCAGTCGACGCCGGCGATGACGTCGGACCATGAGCCGTAGCTGCTGCAGCCGAAGACGCGGACCGGATGGAGGGTGACGCCCTTGGCTACGCCCCAGACGGTGCCGCCGAGGGTCCCCGCGACGTGCGTTCCGTGGCCGAGACAGTCGCTCGTGCCGAGATCGTCGACGATCGCGGTGAAGCCTTCGCCCATGCGCCCGGTGAACTCGCTGTGATACGGCAGAATCCCGGAGTCGATGACGTAGGCGTGCACGCCGGCCCCGCCGGTGTACTTGTGCAGATAGGTGCCGCTCAACGGCAGAAGGCGCTGGTCGCTTCTGTCCAGCCCCCATGTCGCGCCGTTCTGCACCGGATTGAGCGTCGCGATGCCGTCCTCCTCCACGTACGCCACCCGCGGATCCGCAAGCAATCCGGCCAGGGCCTTGTCGTCCGCACGGATCGCGAATCCGCGCAAGGCGTGTCGGTACACCCGCAGCAGCTCGACACCATGATCCTGTGCGATCTGGCCCGCGACGGCGGCGGGATCGCTGCCTTTCGGGTTCGTTTTCGCGGACAGCGCGACGATGTAACGCCCTTCGATCGGACGATCGACGGTGCGGAACTCCGCAGCAGACGCCGTCCACGCGCTGGACATCATCGCGATCGCACACAACGCCATCGCACGCAGCGACCGCGCGCGCGACGCCCTCTCGGGTCGGTCTTCGTTCTTCATCGTTTCCACTCCGGCAGATCGGCCGACTTCGGGCCCGGCCGTTGGCCCGGTGATGCGGTCGGGCTGCGGCCCGGGGCGTTGGACGCCTGCGGACCGGCCGTTGCGCTTCGGTGCTTGCGGCACGGCGGGCGGGATGCGCGCGATGGATCGCGCCGCGAGCCGATGCCGTCGGACACGACGCCATCGGCACGCCCGTACGCCATGCCCGATCCGTGTCGCTCAGTTCTCCGGGAAGTCGTCGCATCCGGAATAACACTGCGCATGCTGCGTCAGGCACAGCCGCCAGTGATTGCCCGCCTGCATGCACTGCTCGTAGGCGGTATCGCAGGCGATGTAGCATTCCCGACCCGCGACCGTGGCCTGCACATCCGGCGCCAGGCCCGCTCCCATGCCCAGCGACAACGCGAGCGACGGCCACAACAAACGCTGTTTCGTGATCATTTCGGCAACTCCTCTGCTTTCGATGGGGCCCGTTCGAGGCAGGGCCCGGCGCCTTCCCCCTTACCCCTGTTCGCGCAGCGCCCGCAGCGCATCGCGGATCGCGTCCTCGCGGAAGCCTTCGATCCTGCGTTCGCCGATGTACAGCAGCGGCACCCCGATGCCGTCGCGGGCGAGGAAGTCCGCCTTCGCGGCAGCGGACTCGTCGATCCGGTATTCGGTCCAGGCCACGCCCTGCGCCGCGAACAGCGCCCGCGTTTTCGCGCAGTACGGACAGGACGCGGTGGCGTACATCACCACGGGCCGGCCGGCACGGGCGTACAGCGCGCGATGGTCTCCGGTGGTGTAGGCCGGAGGCGGAAAAGCCGCATGCCAGAGGCCGGCCAGCCGCGGCCCGCCATGGAAGCCGATCGCGAAGCAGCAGACGAGGGCCAGCACGGCCGTGGCGACACGCACGGGAGCGGACATGATTTCGGTTCTCCTGGGCTCGGCCGATGGGGCCGGGTCGTGCGTTCACGCTAGGCGCGACCGGCTCGACCGACGAGGATCGAACCGGGTCGATCCCGGGCCGGAGTCGGGCGATCGACACGGCCGGAGCACACCGCGCAGCCCGGACGGGCCGCAGAGAAAACAATCGCTTGCGCGCGAAACCGACCCGCTTTTCGCCCCGGAAACCGCTGGACCGGATCGAAACCCTACGCATAGGCTGGTGGCTCCGACCGACCCCACGAGGAACGCCACATGCTGCCCCGACCGATCCTCAAGCGACCGCTCTTCAAGCAACCAACCCTCGATCGACCCGTCCGCAACCGGCGGATCCTCTGCGCGCTGGCGCTCGCCTTGGCGACGAGCGCTGCCTTCGCTCCGGTTTCGCAGTCGCATGAGACCCTGCCCAGGGAGTGGTGCGCGAACCCCCAGTCCACGCCGCGGATCATCGCCACGATGCAGCTCGGGAGCCGCGAGTTGCACCGGCTCGCGATCAGCTACGGGACCCCGGACCATTGCCCGGTCGCGACCTGCGGCAGTTGCGGCGGCGTCGACGAATGGCACCCGGCGCGTGCGATCGCCCAGGCCTACTGCGAACAATTCGATCCGAGACCGGACCAGGTCCAGGCGTTCGTGCTCACCCCGGACTTCAACTCGGCCGCGCACCACAGCGACTACAAGTTCAGCGACGAGCTGAGCTTCCAGTGCGTGGTCTGCGACTAGCGGAGGACAACCGCCTGCGCGCGGCTTCGGCACCTGTCGGCAGGACGTCGGAAAACGGACTGCCGATGCAGCCGGGAGAGGCTGCGACGACGAAGCGCGCGCGCAATCGCGGGATTCGTCGGCAACGCGTGCGGACATGCGCCGGACTCGCGACCTGGAAAACGCGCGGGATGCGCGTTTTCCGACCCCGCATCGGAGTTCTCAGACCAGCGCGCTGCGCCGGGTGTAGGCCAGGACCAGATCGATCCTGCGCTTGAGCGTCGCGCGGATCTCGTCGTCCAGAGTGCAATGGCCGAGCACGAAATACGCCGTGCGCACCACGTCGCGCCAGCGTGGA
Organism: Lysobacteraceae bacterium; assembly: GCA_044345955.1. Taxonomy (GTDB): domain Bacteria; phylum Pseudomonadota; class Gammaproteobacteria; order Xanthomonadales; family Xanthomonadaceae; genus Lysobacter_I. The sequence goes on along the minus strand of JBIJAD010000083.1, from coordinate 9,385 downwards.
TTCTGCGGCAGTTTCGACAGCGAGAGATAACGCTCCATCACTCGCGCGCGCAAACGGCCGTCGTCGATGTTCACCCGCCAGATCCGGCTCTTTTCCGCCAGTTCCAGGCGACCGGTGCCGGTCGTGCTTTCCCAGGCGTCGATGGCCGCGAGCATCAACTCGACCAGCGACTGGCGGAAATCCCGGCGTGCGGCGTCCGGCTCGTGCATGTCCGGCGCCGCCGCGCCCTCCGGCGCTTCGTTCTCGAATTGCGGCGGCGCAATCCCGGCGGCCGTCTCCGCATGCAGCGTGAGCACGATCAGGCCATCGCCCTGCTCCCAGTGGCGCAAATCGGCGCCCAGCCCCGGTCCGCCGTCGCGGCCGGCGAAACTCAGACGTTGGACGGCGACGTCCTGCATCCGCTCCAGCGCCGACGCCAGCGCGCGCGCATCCTCTTCGCCGAGGACATCCGTCAGCGCCCGTCCGCCCAGGGCGTCGCGGGGCATCGCGAGCCGCGCACAGGCGCCGCGGTTCGCCGCCAGCACGGTACCGTCGCCGTCGAGCAGGCAGATCGCTTCGTCGCGACTGTCGAGCAGGGCCTGCAGCAGACTGCGATCCTCCGACAGGGCGTCGGCCTCGCGTCGATAACGCGCCAGCTCCTCTTCGTAGCGCGCCAGACGCGCGACCTCCGCCAGCCGCTGGCGTTGGCGCCAGCGCAGGAACAGCATCGACAGGATCGACAGCGCCGCCAGCGCGGACACCGAAATCAGCCATAGGGTCAGCGTGCGCACGCGGTTCTCGTGCTCGAGCGCGGCGATCCTGCGATCGCGTTCGGCGGTTTCGAAGCGGGTGCGCATCCACCCCAGTTCGCGATCGTAGCGGGCGCGTTCGAGCCTGCGCTCGGCGTCGCGCAGGCGTTGCAGCGCATCGAGGGCCGCGGCGCGATCGCCTTCGGCCGTATGGATCGCCACCAGTTCCTCCAGCAGCAGGGGCCGATCCGTGTCTCCGTCCGGAAGCGTGGCGATCGCCTGTTCCAGCCGCACCCGCGCCGGCTGCGGCCGCCCGGTCAGGCGGTCGAGACGGGCGAGCTGCAATTGCAGCGGCGCCGGCAAAGGCAGATCGCGCTCGGCCGCGGCCGCCAGGCCCGCACTGCGCCACGCCTGCGCACCGGCGACGTCCCCGCGCGCGAGCGCGACCCGGATCAGACCGGCGTAGGCGCGCAACTGGTAGGCGGCGTGGTCGGCTTCGCGATAGAGGCGCAGCGCTTCTTCCAGCCAGCGCTGCGCCTGGGCATCGTCGCCCGCATCCAGCGCGAGCAGACTCATCGTTTCCAGCGTGTGTCCGACCTCGACCCGGTCGCCGGTGCGCCGGAACGCGTCTAGCGCTTCGCGGTAATGGCGCATCGCCTCGTCGGATTCGCCGATCTCGCGATACACGTCGGCGATGTTCCGCAGCACCATGCCGCCCGGTTCGCCGTCGGCGCGCTGCAGGGCCAGACTTTCGAGCAGCGTATCGAGCGCGCCCTGGAAATCGCCGAGCCGGCGCAGCGCGCTGCCGACGTTCTTCAGATCGCGCGCGATCGCGACGCGGTCTTCGCGCGCCCTGGCCAGATCGAGCGCGCATTCGAAACCGAACAGGGCCTCGGGAATGCGCTCGCGCTTGTAGTCGAGGATGCCGCGCCGGCGCACGAGCTCGTAGCGGGAGCGCGCGTCGCCGTTCGCGCCGAGGACGGCGTCGGCGCAATCCAGCGCCTGTTCCGCTTCGTCGAACCGTCCGGCGGCGATCCGGCCTTCGGCATGCACGAACAGCGCCTGCGCGGCCTCGACCGGCGCGGAGGGCGGCAGCGCGATGCCGCTGCGCTGCAGACAGATCGCGGGCGCCGGCATCGGGCGATCGCGATCATCGCTGGCGCAGGCGGGCACCGCCGCGAGACAAGGGGATATCGCAGCGATCGCCGCCGCAAACGCGACTGCAGCGAGGCGATGCGGAAGCGGAATTGCGGCGGAGGGTCCCATCCGGCGGGAGTGTACCCGACAGCGTCCGCGGCCCGATGGGAACGCGCGGCCGACGTTCGGCGCCATCGCGAACGACGCGCATCCGCCCCGACGGCGTGCGCCGCGGAACGGATGCGCGGAGGACCGCAGGCCGTGCCCGGTCAGGGCGAGGTGACCGGGGGCAGCGCTTCATCGGCGATATCGGAGGCGCCCGCGCTGATGATGCCGGCCAGCCACGGCTGGGCGCCGAGACCGGCGCCGAGCATGGCGCCGCCCACGTCCGCCGCCACCACGATCAGCTTGCGCAGCCAGCGCGGCATTTTCCGCTCCGGCGACATATCCGCGGGGATCGGCTCGTAGCGAATCCAGAATTCGAGCGAGTGCCGGGCGACGGCGATGCCGGCGAGGATGCTCTGGCCGCTGAAGGTGTTGACGTCGAGCCGGGCGACGGCCTCCGCCTCGAGGTCGGCGAACATGCGCCGGGCCTGATCTTCGTTGGTCGCGGTCACCGTCACTTCATCGATACGATGGAAGAAACCGTACTCGTAGTCGGTATACCGGTCGCGGAAGGGGAGCATGCGTTCGGCCAGCGGCATCTCCGGGTCTGCCTCGACCACCGGACGATAGGTGGCGACGAAATCCTTGATCGGCATGCCGGGCTGCAGGCCGCACTTCCTGACCAGCGTGATCAGGGGCGAGATGCCGGGCTCGCCATGGACCTGCAGGCATTCGAGATACTGGTTGTGGGCCTGGCCGACGAAGGTCATCGGGTTGCCGGCGGCGAAGACGGGAGCCGCGGCGAGGGACAGAAGCAGGGCGGCGGCGAGGCGCAGGCGGCGGACAGGGGGGTGAAGGATCATGGTGTGCTCCGGGTGGTCGTGTCGAAGGGGGCGCCGTCGCGTTGCGCGACGGCCCGTACGCCGGATCGAAGCGCCTCGGCGAGGCGTCGATCCGTCCGCCGGCAACGTATCGACGACGGTCTCCGACGCCGAGGGTCGAACCGGGCCAAGGCGGGGACAAGCCGGGCACAAGCGTCGCGACCGGGGCCGTGAGCAGGAGCACCACCGCTGCACGCCATGGCGGCCGGCGTCCATGCGCCATGGCTGTCGGCCATGAAAAATCAACGGCTTGCGCACATTACTCCCCGGCTTGTACCCGTGACTTCGATGGACCCGGACACGAACGCCGCCTAAGCTTGCCCCTCCTCCGTGCCAGACCCGAATTCCCCATGCGCTCGACTCCCCTCCTGCTGCCGCTGCTGCTCGCCACCGCCCTGCTGCCCTCGACCGCCCGCCCCCACGACACCATGCCGGCCCAGTGGTGCACCGGCCCGAACCAGACGCCGGTGATCGTCTCCACCTTCAGCTACAACCCGGTGCAGTTGCAGACGATCGCCGCCGAGACCGAGGAACTGCTCGGCTCCGAAGGACTGATCGCCGAGGGCCTGGCGGAACGCATGGCCGACGGCCGCTGCGGCATCGTCGACCGCTGGAGGATGGCGACCTACATCGCGCAGAGCCAATGCGCCACGATCAGCGGCCATCCGAACGCGATCATCGACATCACCGGCCCGAGCAGCTACACGGGCATCGCGCACCATGCGCTGTACGACTACGGTCACGGGCTGGAAGGCGCCTGCGTGGTGTGCACCACGCCCGGCAGCCCGCTGCTGGGGCCGTGAGCCGCAGCCTGCAATCAAGCTCGGCCACAAGCAGTTGTCCCGTCGAAGGCTCGCTGTTCACGCAATGATTCGTTCGTGTCGACGACCCGTCCGCAACCCGTCCGCAACTGCGGACCATGCCGGAGTCGGAAACCCGGAGGGCGGCAGACAGAGATCATGAGGCGAGACCCAATGCGTCGGAAAGCCGGTCCCTCGCCTGCGGGTCGATGACCACCTGCAGGGCTCGATATCTCCGGCATGGCCATGCGGACGAGGTCAGGCCGACAGGGTCAGGCCGACAAGATCAAGCCAACGCATCCCGGCGGGTCATCGCCAGGATGCCGTCGACCCGTCGCTGCAGCGCCTCACGCACCTCGGGCGCCAGCTTTTCGCAGTGCCCGAGCACGAAATACGCCGAACGCAGCACGTCGCGCCAGCGCGGGTTGCGCGGCAGTTTCGACAGGCTGAGATAACGCTCCATCGCGCGGGCGCGCAGACGCCCGTCGTCGATGCCCACGCACCAGATGCGGCTGCGTTCGGCCAGTTCGATCCGGTGCAGCCCGGTGCTGCTTTCCCAGGCTTCGATCACCGCCAGCATCAGTTCGACCAGATCGCGACGGAAGCGCGCGGCATCGTCGTCGCCGTTGCGCTGCGATTCCGGCGGCGGCATGGACGCAGGCGCGGCCGCTTCGCCCGCAACCGCCGAAGCCTCGCGCACGTCCGGATGCAACGCGATCACGATCAGACCATCGCCGTGTTCCCAGGGCCGCAGTTCGACCCCGATCGCGTCGCCATCGGGGCCGAGCGCGAGCGGCAGGATCTGGCGCTGCGCATCCTCCATCTGTTCCAGTGCGCGGGCGAAAGTGTCCGCCTCGTCGGCGGACAGACGCTCCGACAGCGCCCGTCCCGACAGCGCTTCGCGGTCTTCGCCCAGCAGCGCGCAGGCGGCGCGATTGACCGCCAGCAACTGCCCTTCCGCATCCAGCAGGGCGAGCGCATCCTCGCGACTGTCGAGCAAGGCCTGCAGCAATCGCCGGTCCTCCGCCAGCGCGTCCGCTTCGCGGCGATAGTGCTCCAGCGCCTGCTCGTAGCGCGCGCGCCGCGCGGCTTCGGCCAGACGCGCGCGATGGCGGTGACGCAGGAAATACAGGCTGAGCAGCGACAGCGCCGCGATCGCCGAGACCACGGTCAGCCACAGCATCAGCGTGCGTCGGCGGTTCTCGGCTTCGACCTCGGCGATGCGCCGGCGCGATTCGTTGAGATTGAAGCGCGCGTTCGACCAGGCCAGCCCGCGATCGCGCTGCGCGCGCAGATCCTCGACCTCGCGCGCATGCGCTTCGCGCAGCGCGGCCATCGCTTCGGTGCCGCGGCCCATGGCTTCCAGGGTTGCCGCGGTTTCGCGCAGCAGCGCCGCGCGACTGCCCGGCGCTTCCGGGCCGTCGGCAAGCGCGGCGCGCAGGCGTGCGAGCGCGGCTTCGCGACGCCCCGACAGGCGCTCGACCCGCGCCGCCTCCAGTCGCAGTTCGACCGGCACCGGCAGCGCATGCGCCGCGGCCAGGGCGAGGCCGTCCTCGACGCTCACCTGCGCCTGCGCCAGATCGCCACCGGCGATCGCCGCGCGCGCACGGCCGGCCAGAAGCATCAGTCGATAGCGGCGCGCGCCGTCATGGCCCTCGCCCTCCTCGCGCAGCGCGCGCAGGGCATCGTCGAGCAGCGCGATCGCGGTCGCCGCATCGCCGCGCTCGAACGCGATTTCGCTGAGGCTGTCGTAGACATGCGCCGCCTGGATCGTGTCGCCAGCGGCGCGGAACACCCGCAGCGCGTCGCGGTAGTAGCGCTCGGCGTCCTCGTCCTGCTCCATGTCGCGATAGACGTCGGCGATATTGTTGAGCACCGGCCCGACCGCGGTGTCGCCGCTCTCGCGCTGCATGCGCAGGCTGCGCGAAAGCGCGCGCATGGCCCCGGCGTAGTCGCCGATCCGGCGCAGGCTGCTGCCGATGTTCTTCCACTGCTTCGCGGCCGCGTCGCGGTCGCCCAGCGCATCGGCCAGATGCTGCGCGCATTCGAACGAGGCCAGCGCCTCGCTGGGCCGGTCGCGGCCGTATTCGAGGATGCCCGCGCGTCGCACCAGTTCGTAGTGCGCGCGCGGATCGTCCATCGCCAGCGTCCGCGGCGCAGCGCAGGCCAGTGCACGCTCGGCGCCGGCCAGATCGTCGTTGCCGCGCAGCGCATCGACGCGCGCCAGCAGCGCATCGGGGTCGAGGCCGGCGAGATCCTCGCAGCGCGTGGGCGCGGCGGAGGCGAACGTCGCGCGCACGCAGTCCGAAGGGGAGGCCGCGAACGCCGGCGGCATCGACATCGGCAACATCCAGACCACCGCCAGCAGCATCGCAGGCAGCCGCAGGCGGCGCGCAAGCGCCCACCGCCCAGAACCCCCGCGGACGCGGCCGCCGGTCGAGCGGATCGCGCTCACGTCGCCGTCCGAGCGACGATCAGTCCATCGCCTGCGCGGCGGAGATCACCGCATCGACGGTGATGCCGAAATGCGCGTAGAGGTGTTCGGCCGGGGCCGAGGCGCCGTAGCTGTCGATGCCGATCACCGCGCCGTCGAGACCGACGTATTTGCGCCAGTAATCGCGCACGCCGGCTTCGATCGCGATCCGCCGGCGGCAGGCCTTCGGCAGCACCGCGTCGCGATACGCCGCGTCCTGGCGGTCGAAGGTGTCGGTACTCGGCATCGAGACCACGCGCACACCCTCGCCCAGACGCTCCGCGGCCTGCATCGCCAGGCCCACTTCCGAGCCGGTGGCGATCAGGATCAGCGTCGGCGCGCCGACGCTGTCGCGCAGGATGTAACCGCCGCGGCGGATGTCGGCGAGCTGCGCCTCCGAACGCGCCTGATGCGGCAGGTTCTGGCGCGAGAACACCAGACACGACGGGCCTTCGCGGCGTTCGATCGCAGTGCGCCAGGCGACCGCCGACTCGACCGCGTCGCAGGGGCGCCACACGCTGTTCTCGGGGATGTAGCGCAGCGCGGCCAGATGTTCGACCGGCTGATGGGTCGGGCCGTCCTCGCCGAGACCGATCGAATCGTGGGTATAGACATGCACGACCTGCGCGCCCATCAGCGCGCTCATCCGCACCGCGTTGCGGGCGTAGTCGCTGAACACCAGGAAGGTCGCGTCGTAGGGCAGGAAGCCGCCGTGCAGGGCGAGGCCGTTGCTGATCGCGCTCATCGCGAACTCGCGCACGCCGAAATAGATGTAGTTGGCGTCGGCATCCGCACCGACCACCGACTTGCTGCCCTTCCACAGGGTCAGGTTGGAATGCGCCAGATCGGCCGAACCGCCGACCAGTTCCGGCAGCAGCGGCGCGAAGGTTTCGATCGCCATCTGCGAGGCCTTGCGCGAGGCCACCACCGGACCGTCGGCCTGCAGTTTCGCGATCCAGGCATCGGCCGCGGCGCCGAAACCGGCCGGCAGCTCGCCGCGCATGCGTCGTTCGAGTTCCGCCGCGGCCTCGGGATGATGCGCGGCGTAGTCCTCGTACAGATGATTCCAGCGGGTCTCGCGATTGTGCCCGGCGCTGCGCGCGTCCCAGGCCTCGGCGATCGCGTGCGGGATCTCGAACGCGCCGTGCGCCCAGCCCAGCGCCTCGCGGGTGGCGGCGACCTCGTCCTTGCCCAGCGGCGCGCCGTGCGAGGACTCCTTGCCGGCCTTGTTCGGCGAACCGAATCCGATCGTGGTGCGGCAGCAGATCAGCACCGGGCGATCGGCCTGCAGCGCGGTCTCGATGGCGGTGCGGATCTCGGCCGGATCGTGACCGTCGACGTTGCGGATCACCAGCCAGCCGTAGGCCTCGAACCGCGCCGGGGTGTCGTCGGTGAACCAGCCCTGCACTTGGCCGTCGATCGAGATGCTGTTGTCGTCCCAGAACGCGACCAGCTTGCGCAGGCCCCAGGTACCGGCCAGCGACGCGGCCTCGTGCGAGATGCCTTCCATCAGGCAGCCGTCGCCGAGGAACACCCATGTGCGGTGATCGACGATCGCGTGGCCTTCGCGGTTGAAGCGCTGCGCCAGCAGCTTTTCGGCCAGCGCGAAGCCGACCGCATTCGCGAGGCCCTGCCCCAGCGGGCCGGTGGTCGTTTCCACGCCCGGCGTCATGTGATTCTCGGGATGGCCGGCGGTCTTCGAACCGAGCTGACGGAAACGCTTGAGCTCCTCGATCGGCAGGTCGTAGCCGGACAGATGCAGCAGCGCGTACTGCAGCATCGAGCCGTGGCCGTTGGAGAGCACGAAGCGGTCGCGGTTCCACCAGCGCGGATTGGCCGGGTTGTGCTGCAGGTAGTCGTTCCAGAGCACCTCGGCGATATCGGCCATGCCCATGGGCATGCCCGGATGGCCGGAGTTGGCGGCCTGGACCGCGTCGATGGCGAGGAAACGTAGGGCGTTGGCGAGATCGCGGCGGCTGGGCGTCGTCATGGCGGGGCGGGTGGGGATCGGCGGCGCCCGGCGGGCTGCGGGCCGCGCATTGTCCCATCCGGGGGAGCGGGAATCCATCGACCGCGGGCCGGTGGGCCGCCCTGCATGCTGTCAAACCCTTGATCGGGAATGATTTTCCGCAACGAAAGCCGCTCGGGGGGCGCCGGCGCACGCATTCGGCCAGGCAGTCCCGCGGCGATCGCCCGTGTTCACCGGTAATCGGGAGATTACGGGGCTCGGGTCCAAGGCCCTTGCCCTTCGTGGATCCGGGCCATGCATCGGCTCATCGCGGAATCGGATTCGGCAGCGATGATGCAGCGATGGTCGGCTCGGGAATACAGCTCCCCGAAAATGCATTGCTCGACGACCTTGTCCGATGCGCCCACTGCAGCGCCCGCATCCGCTGTGAGCAACCCATTCATGAGCGCCAGTTCCCGCTCCCTGATCGTCCGGCGCTGCTCGGCAGACAACGCATCTGCCCCGCAACCCGCGATCATGGTCAGCACCGCCAGAAAGCACACGATGGCGGCCGTGGGCATCATGACACCGTCACCTTGCCGAAGTTCGGAGCCCGCAGGAGAACCGCGGCGATTCATGTTCCATAATTTCGATTCGAATTGAGCCCGGACCGGCGACGAAACAAGCATGCCGAGCGCCATGACTGCAGGCCACCTGATCGCGTACTCAAGCAGGACGTGCGCGAGAGAAAAATGCGAAAACATGCGGACACAAGCCCGCAACGCATTCCGGCGGGGGTGCAAAAGGAAACCAAGCTCAAGATCAAAGCGCCGAACCTGCAGAAGCCCAATGCGCCTTCGCTTTCGACTACACGCGCCCCCGCATCCGTCTGTCCAGCCGTCTTCGACGACATGGCGCGCATCGAACGCACGCCGACCGCGACTGGTTCCGTCGGCATCTAAGCACGCATGGATGCGCACCAACCGCTCATTTTTCGCAATCCACCAGAAACCCTTTCGAAAGCAAGACGTTTTCCACATCTTCTATGTTCTGCGTCTCGAACAGCACAAAAACAGGACCACGACGATCGCCCCGATTGTACCCGACCAGAATCTTGTCGACCCCATCGGTTCGCTCCTTCGAAAGAAAGCGGAAACCGCCTACCGCATCGACTCCCTTTCTCATCGCGGCGTGCGAGACGTTCGGATGCCATCCGACGTACACACCGACCCTGGAGTGATCGATCTCGATCGATCCCATATCGAAATCCGGCCCCATCCTCATATCGTGAAGTCTGATACTGCGATCCGGAT
>JBIJAD010000371.1:0-3948 GCA_044345955.1 Lysobacteraceae bacterium | reverse complement strand
CGCATGCCCGCCGCGAAAACGCTGGCCGATGCCTGGGACGGCGGCCGCAACCACTTCCATCTGATTCGCCTGATCGCCGCATGGCTGGTGATCTGGAGCCACGCCTGGGCGATCACCGGCACCGCCGGCGACGATCACTTCGCGCGGCTCACGCTCAGTCGTTCGGCCGGCGCCTTCGCGGTCGACGTATTCTTCGTCATCAGCGGTTTCCTGGTCGCGGCCAGCGTGCAGCGCCATCACTGGCGCGAATTCCTGCTCGCACGCGCGCTGCGTCTGTATCCGGCGCTGATCGTGTGCGTCGCGCTCACCGTCGGCGCGCTCGGTCCGCTGCTGACCACCGCACCGGATTACTGGAGCGATCCGCGCACCTGGCGCTATCTGTGGTCCAACGCGACCTTGTGGCGCGCCGAATTCTGGCTGCCGGGCGTGTTCGAGACCCTGCCGCGCACCGCGGTCAACGGTTCGCTGTGGACCCTGCCGATCGAGGGTCGGCTGTATCTGGCGCTGTTCCTCGCCGCGCTGCTGGGCATGCTGCGGCCGTGGCGTTATCTGCCGGCGTGGGCCATGGCGATGACCGGCGCGGTCGGTTTCGCGCTGCTGCGCGGGCCGCTGCCCGAGCATCTGACATATCTGATCTGGGTGACCGCGTTCTTCATCACCGGCACCCTGCTGTGGACCTGGCGCGCGCGGGTGCGACTGTCGTGGTGGGGATTGGCGGCCCTGCTCGCGCTGGCGGCGGCGACCCGCGGCAGCGTCTGGTTCGCGCCGGCGTACTTCGCGGCCGTGGTCTACGGCACGTTCTGCATCGCCTTCCTCGCGCGGCTGCCGCGGATCGAACGCACCGATCTGTCCTACGGCCTGTATCTCTACGGCTGGCCGATGCAACAGCTCGCGCTGCTCGCCGGCGCCACCACGGTGCTCGCCAATACCCTCGCAGCGACCGTGCTGGCGCTGACGTGCGCGGCGCTGTCGTGGTTCCTGGTCGAACGTCCGGCGCTGGCGTGGAAACGTCGGCTGCTGCGGACCGCAGGCTGACATCCCCGCGCAGCCCGCACGGCGGGACAGCGCATCAATCCTGCGAGCGTTTGCTCGGCGTCTTCGTCTGCGCGGCGAAATCCGCGATCCGCCACAGATACAGGCTGGCGTAGGTGCGGTACGGGCCCCAGCGCTCGCCGCGTTCGAGCAACGCCTTCGGGGTCGGCATGTCCTCGGCCTTGTCGACCCGCTGCGCGCCCTTGCGCACGCCCAGATCGTCGACCGGCAGCACATCGGGGCGTCCGAGACGGAACATCAGCATCATCTCGACCGTCCAGCGGCCGATGCCGCGTACCGGCACGAGCGCGGCGACGATCGCGTCCTCGGTCATCGTCGACATCCGGCGCAGGTCGGGAATCTCGCCGCGCGATTCGCGCAGGGCCAGATCGCGCAGCGCCAGCAACTTGTTGCCCGACACGCCGCAGGCACGGATGGTCGCATCGTCGCAGCGCGCGAGCGTGTCGCAGTGGAAACGGTCGCTGCCGATCGCGGTCTCGACCCGGCCGACGATGGTCGCCGCGGCCTTGCCGCTGAGCTGCTGGTAGAGGATCGCGCGGGCGAGCGCATCGACCGGATCGAAGGCGCTGCGCCAGCGCGGGTCCGGCGCGATCGGGCCGATCCGCTTCATCCACGTCGCCAGCTTGCGATCGCGTTTCGCGAGGTGGTCCCAGGCGGCCTGGGTGTCGAATCCGCGGGCATATCGGGGCATGGTGGACCTCAGCGTCGGAAGGCGTCGACCGCGTACAGCAGCCAGCCGGCGATCATCATGACGCCGCCGAACGGCGCCGGCCGGGTCGGCAGAGCGAAGAGATGCGCGGCGACCAGCGTGCCGGAGAACAGCAGTGTGCCGAGCAGCAGCAGGACGAGCGCGAACAGGCCGAGGCCACGCCGGGTCTGTCGCGAAAGCGCGGCGAGCGCCGCGCCGTGGACCAGCGCGAACAAGGCGGCGGACGCGAGCCGTCCCTGCGCGTCGGCATCGGCCGCATGCGCGCCGTAGGCCGAGAGCGCGACGCCGGCAGCCGCCATTGCGGCGCCTGCGCCTGCGAGCAGGCGATCGAACAGTCTGCGATCCACGGCGTCTGCGCTCATGGCCGGGCCGCGCGCGTGTCCGCACGGCGCGTGGCGCTCGCACAAAGCCGAAGCGCCGCAGGATGCGGCGCTTCGGAGAGGAACCCTGCGATGGCGAGGGTCATGCGCCTTACTTGGCTTCGCGGATGGCCCAGTAGGCGGTGAACTTGCCTTCTTCGGTGAACGCGCCGTCGATGCCGCTGTCGTAGACCTCGTACGGCCGCTCGGTGATCTCGTAGCCGCGCGGCGCCGACCAGGCGCGCAGGGCGTTGCGCACGTTCTCCAGCTCGCGGATGTAGCCGATGAACTTGCCGCTGACCGCGCGGTGCGCCGGTTCCAGCTTGTACTTGACCGGGCTGCCGGCGGGGAAGGTGAGACCGGTCAGCTCGGCGCCGGCCGGCGCGCCTTCCGGATCGCTGGTCTTGCGCACCGGGACCGCGACATCGAACGTGTAGTTCTCGCGGCCCTGCTCGGTGGTGATGATGCGCATCGGGCCGGCGGCGACCAGGCCGTTGGCGGCGATGGTGCGGTTGATCCACTCCATGTTCGCGCGCATCGACTTCTCGATCACCGGATCGTCGAACTCGAGAGTGCCGGCGGAGACGAACAGCACGTGCTGGGCCGGCACCTGGACCACGCCGAGACCGGTCAGCTTCTCGCCGTACACGGCGTAGTCGATGTTCGGGATCGAGGCCAGCATGTTGGTCAGCTTGCCGAGACCGAATTTCATGTCGTCGCCGACGTGGCTGCGCACGTAGAGGCCGGAATAGCGGCCGAACAGGTTCCAGCCGTAGTTGACCTTGTAGGTCTGCGTGATCTCGACGTTGCGGTTGTTGCGGCCGGTCGGCTTGAGCTTGAATTCGGTGCGCTTCTCGCGGCCCTGACGCTGGTCTTCGATGGCGATCGCGATGCGCTCGTTGGGCACGCTCTCGACGATCTCCCAACTGCCGGTGCCGATATCGGCCTTGTCGGACTTGTAGCTGAATTTGGCACCGACGCCGGACTCGGCGCCGGAGAGCGTCATTTCCATCTTCGGATCGCGCAGCGGGATCGCGTTCCAGTCCTTGAACCGCTTGAAGTTGTTCAGGGTGTCGTAGACGATCGTGAGCTTGCGGTTGGTTTCCACCCGCTCGGCCAGGAAACGGCTGGACGGCAGCACGAGGCCGACGATGAGGAACAGCGTGGCGACGATCGCCAGGGAAATCAGGATCTCGAGCAGACGGGTCATTCAGGGCTCTCCGGGACCAATGCCGGCAGATGGCGGGCAAGACCCGAATCCTAACAGGGAAGGCCGGTGCGCGGCGAGGGGCCGGGCGACCGCCCGCGAAGCCGTCCGGGCCACCCGCGGGAACGGAACGGGGCGACGCCCGCCGCCGCCAGCCGCGGTCGCGGATCGGGCGACACGCGGGCCGACCGCGGTCCGGCACGACCGCGCCGACCGCGGCCGCGAACGGGGGCGGATCGCCGCAGTGCGCGGTGCGGCCGGGGATCGGCTGCCGATCAGATCAACTGCAGTTCGAAGGCCTTGAGCACCGCCCGGGTGCGATCGCGCACGCCGAGCTTGGAGAGAATGTTCGAGACGTGGTTCTTGATCGTGCCCTCGGCCACGCCCAGCGAGTTGGCGATCTCCTTGTTGGAGAATCCCGAGGCCATCAGCCGCAGGATCTCGGTCTCGCGATCGGTCAGCGGGTCCGGGCGGTCGAGGCTGACGAATTCGTTGCGCATGTGCTCCAGACCCGACAGCAGGCGCTGGGTCACCGCAGGCTGGACCAGCGAACCGCCGCCGGCCACGGTCTGGATCGCCCCGACCAGTTGTTCCAGCGACACGTCCTTGAGCAGATAGCC
>JBIJAD010000105.1:0-11089 GCA_044345955.1 Lysobacteraceae bacterium | reverse complement strand
TCGACTACCGCGGGTATGGCGAGAGCACTGGCCAGCCGCGTGATCTCGAGTCCGGCCCGATGAAAGCGCAAGACATCAGTGCGGTGGTGACTTGGCTCGCCGAGCATAGTGCAGTCGACCCGGGCCGCATCGGCCTGATGCCCATTTGCGCCAGCGCCAGCTACACGACGATGGCAGCGATGGACGAGACGCGCATCGCCAGCATCGCCATGGTGGCGCCCTGGCTGCACGACCGCACCATCGTCGAGGCCATCTACGGCGGCCCGGCCGGTGTGGAGGGGCGTCTGCAAAAGGCCCATGCCGCGCGCCATAAGTTCGAGACGACAGGCGTCGTGGACTACATCAAGGCGGCCAGCAACACCGACCCAACGGCGGCCATGTACTGGGAGGGCGATGCGCTGGACTACTATCTCAACCCGAACCGTGGCGCGATCCCGCAATGGAGTGCGCGCTTTGCGGTGATGGCCTGGAAAGACTGGCTGGAACTCGATGCCATCGCGCTCGCACCGCGGGTGAACGCGCCCACGCTCCTGATTACCGGCCCCGGTACTGCGACTCCCGGTGGCGCCAAGCAATTCGCGGCATTGATGAGGGCGCCGCAGCGCTTGGTGGAGCTTGACGGCAGCCAGTTCGACTTCTACGACAACCCGGCCACCGTGGCGGCGGCGGCGCGCGAGGCCATCGCGCATTTCCGCAGCACGATGGATGCGAACTGATCCGCGGCCGAGAGGAGCTTGTCGTGAACGACTTCATTCAGATCATGACGCTGCTGGCCGGCTTCGGTCTCGATGCCGATCTGCGCGACTGGGAGGCTGTGCGCAACGGATTCAGCGAGAAAGTGACGGTGGACTATTCGTCGCTGACCGGTGCGCCACCATCGACGATCTCTGCCGACGAGCTCGTGGCTTCGTGGCGTGGCCTGCTGCCGGGCTTCACGCGCACGCAGCACACGATCGGCATACCCCGGATCGAGGTGCGCGGCGACCAGGCTGTTGCTCAGGCCCCTTTCGTGGCATGGCACTTTCTCGAAACGACCCCGTCACCGGCAGGCGGCACATCCTGGGTGGTGGGCGGCCGATACGAATGGAGCCTGCGTCGCGAAGCCAACGGTTGGCGCATCAACCGACTGACCTTGCACGGCGCCTGGCAGGACGGCAACCGCGAGCTGGCGGCGCTGGCCAGCCGCCGCGTTGCGGATGAGCGCAAGTAGTCCCTCCACCCTGCCGGTCGGCTCGATCTCGGGTCGCGTCTTCATCGTCACCGGCGCGTCACGCGGCATCGGCCGTGCCGTGTGTGCGGAACTGTTGCGGCGCGAAGCCCGAGTCGCCGCGGTGGTGCGCGACCCCGCTGCGCTTGAGGCGCCAGCCGGTGGCACGCTGCTTCAAGCCGACCTGAGTCTTGCGGCCGACCGGAGGTCAATCGTCGATTCAACGCTGCGCCGCTTCGGCAGGCTGGACGGGCTCATCAACAACGCCGGCGTGTACAGCGATGAAGGCCAGTCGGTGGAAGCGATCGACACCGCCACCCTTCGGGAAGTGTTCGAAGTCAACTTCTTCGCCGCCTTCGAGCTGACCCAGTACGCACTCGCACCGATGCGGCGAGGAGGTTGGGGCAGGATCGTCAACGTTTCGTCGGGCTACGGCTCCATCGCGGAAATGGACGGCGGTCATCCGGCGTACCGTCTGTCCAAGCTGGCACTGAACGGACTGACCCGGGTCGTGGCGGCCGAGCAGGGCTGGGACTGGCTCAAGGTCAACAGCCTCTGCCCCGGCTGGGTGCGAACGCGCATGGGCGGGAGGGTCGCACCACGGTCTGCCGACGCCGCGGCGCGCGACGTGGCAGACTTGGCGTCGCTAGATGTCAGTGGGCCGAGTGGGGGCTTCTGGCGTTACGGGCAAACAGCGGCTTGGTGAAGCGAATGCCGGGACATCCTCTGCCGACTCTCGGTGAATACGAGAGAACTGTAAGTGAGTAGCAGCGATCCTCAACGCTCCTGCAGCGAGCAGAGCTATCTGGACTGGCTTGGCGGCAGTCATTTGTCGCCGTTCTTGCGTACCGTCAGGCCTGCGGGGGCCAACGGACAGATCCTGGAGTTGCAGCAGCCTTCCGGTGATATGTCGGACGCGCCCGTTTCCGACTTGGTCATCGGATTGGCGATCACTGACATTCACGAGGGCGTGGCAAATCTCGGAGCAGGGCCGTTTGACGCCAGAATGCCGGCTGGAGGTCTCTGGGTGACGCCACCCGATACCGCCACGGAGATCGAGATTGCTTCTACCCACCGCGTCAACGTGTGGGCCATTCCGGGGGCGCGCGTGGTTCCGCTGCTCAAGGAACTCCGTCCCCAGCAGCCCGCCGTCGACTTCGGCGCTGTTCATAGGCGTCCTCAACACATGCCGGTCGTGCGCAGCCTGATCATTCAATTGGCCGCCCGCGACACCGTCAACTGCAGCGCCGGACGGCTCTTTGCCGATGCCGCGCTGATGATGACGGTGTCGGAGTTGTGCCTGGCCGCCGAGCGCCGGTTGGCGCCCACGCCCAAAGGCGCGCTGGCGCCCTGGCAGGTGGCCCGCGTCACCGAGTATCTGCAGGATCATCTCGCCGACGACGTGGGCCTCGACGAACTGGCGGCGTTGGTGGGGCTGTCGGTCTACCACTTCTGCCGTGCGTTCAAGGTGTCGACCGGTTTGCCTCCGCATCGTTGGCGACTGGCGCGGCGCATGGAGCGCGCACAGGAGTTGCTGACTGCGACCGCACTGGACATCACATCGATCGGCGCCGCAGTCGGCTATGAAGATTCGGCGCACTTCAGCAATGCATTCCGACGCGTGGTTGGCTGTTCGCCGACTGTGTTTCGGCAGCAAGTCCGGCGCTGACCAGCACGGTAGTGGTCTTGTGCGAGACGTATGGGATCGAAGAAATTCCCGAGCTCGTGCTGCCGACGATCCGTCCGATCGGTCGCCGACAGCGGTCGCTTCAAACCATCCGCCGCGAACATCGAATATCGAGGAATTGCGAGGCATGTACGGCACCAACCCCTGCCGGATCCGGCATCCGGACGATGGTTTCCGTCAATGACCGCCGGTCGGGAGAGATTCTCCATGGGTTGACCGGGATCGTTCTTAGTAGTATTACTACTAACCATGGACCTGACCGACACCCAGCACGCCATTCTCGCCCTGATCGCCGAGCGCATCGCCGCCGACGGGGTGCCCCCTTCGCAGACCGAAATCGCGCACGCCATGGGCTTCAAGGGCGTCCGCGCCGCCCAGTACCACCTGGAGGCCCTGGAGCAGGCCGGCGTGATCCGCCGCATTCCCGGCCAGGCCCGCGGCATCCGTCTGGTGCACGAGGCCGCCAACGACGCCCTCGACCAGCCTCTCGAACAGGCGCTGCCCGACGAGGCCCTGCGCCTGCCGGTGCTGGGGCGGGTCGCCGCCGGTCTGCCGATCGGCGCCGATCTGCGTTCCGACGATTACGTCCTGCTCGATCGCGCCCTGTTCTCGCCGGCGCCGAACTACCTGTTGAAGGTGCAGGGCGATTCGATGATCGACGAGGGCATCTTCGAAGGCGATCTGATCGGCGTCTATCGCACCCGCGAGGCCCGCTCCGGTCAGATCGTGGTCGCCCGCATCGACGAGGAGATCACGGTCAAGTTGCTGAAGATCGGCAAGGACCGCATCCGCCTGCTGCCCCGCAACCCCAGCCACGCTCCGATCGAGGTGCTGCCCGATCAGGATTTCGCGATCGAAGGCCTCTACTGCGGCCTCGTCCGCCCCAATCGCTGAGCGGACCGGTGCGCACGATGCGGAAAATCCCTACACGCGGACGGGCGGTTTCCCGATCCCCCATCGTGGTCCCCGCAACTACATTTCAGGGCGTCGCAGGTTTTGCGACGGGTCGTCCCTAACCTGCGCCCACTCCAAGACATTCACCTTTCACTGACGAGGATTCCACGATGGACGAAAACAAGAAGCGCGCCCTTTCCGCCGCCCTGAGCCAGATCGACAAGCAGTTCGGCAAAGGCTCGGTCATGCGCATGGGCGATCGCCCGGTCGAAGCGGTCGAGACCATCGGCACCGGTTCGCTGATGCTGGATATCGCACTGGGCATCGGTGGCCTGCCGAAGGGGCGCGTGGTTGAAATCTACGGCCCGGAATCCTCGGGCAAGACCACGCTCACCCTGCAGACCATCGCCGAATGCCAGAAGGCCGGCGGCACCGCCGCCTTCATCGACGCCGAGCACGCGCTCGACCCGATCTACGCGCAGAAGCTCGGCGTCAACATCGACGAACTGCTGCTTTCCCAGCCCGACACCGGCGAGCAGGCGTTGGAAATCGCCGACATGCTCGTGCGCTCCAACGCCGTGGATATCGTGGTCATCGACTCGGTCGCCGCGCTCACCCCGAAGGCCGAAATCGAAGGCGAGATGGGCGACCAGCTCCCCGGCCTGCAGGCCCGCCTCATGAGTCAGGCCCTGCGCAAGCTCACCGGCAACATCAAACGCAGCAACTGCATGGTGATCTTCATCAACCAGTTGCGCATGAAGATCGGCGTGATGATGCCCGGCCAGAGCCCGGAAACCACCACCGGCGGCAATGCGCTGAAATTCTATGCCTCGATCCGCCTGGACATCCGTCGCATCGGCAGCATCAAGAAGGGCGAGGAGATCATCGGCAACCAGACCAAGATCAAGGTCGTCAAGAACAAGCTCGCCCCGCCGTTCAAGCAGATCGTCACCGAAATCCTCTACGGCGAAGGCATCAGCCGCGAAGGCGAACTGATCGACATGGGCGTCGATGCCAAGCTGGTCGAGAAGTCGGGCGCCTGGTACAGCTACGACGGCGAGCGCATCGGCCAGGGCAAGGAAAATGCCCGCCAGTACCTCAAGGAGAATCCCGCCGTCGCCATCAAGCTCGAAGCCATGCTGCGCTCGAAGTTCGTCGCCGCCGACGCCCCCCGCAGCGGCGAGGCCGAGGACGCCGATGCGGACGAGTGATCGCGACGACTGATCACGCGATCACCCCCACATTCGACCCGTACGGTCGACCTGCACCACCGATCCCGGGATGCAGAGGGGGCGGGCCCGGAAACCTCGTCAGTGGACGGCCCGCCCCCGACGCACTCCCTGCATCACCGAACACGGCATGCGATGGATCGCATGCCGGCGGCTCGGGGCCCCAAACCCGGACCGCACCGCGACGCTGCTCGCCGGCTGCGTCGCTCGCCGGGAATCTCCAGGATGGGGATTTCCGGCGTTTTCGTTTCGTTTGTCATCCCGAGCGCAGTGAGGGGCCTGCTTTTCATCGACGATGACATTGCATCAAGCACGCCCCGCATCCGCGCTGGATGGCGAGTCTGGAAAACGATATTGCCCCGGTTCGGAGAGGCTATGATCGCCGCACCCACCCACCTTGGAAGCCGCCATGGCACGCGCCGCGATCATTTTCCTGGGCCTGTGGTTGTCCGCGACTCACGCATTCGCTGCCGAGCCGCCCGTGCAGGCGGACATCCGCCTCACCCCAGGCGCCGCGCCGGCTTCGCCGGAGTTGGTGGCGACGCTTGCGGAGAAGGATCGTGAGCTGTTCGAGGCGGCGTTCGGCTGCAAACCCGATCTGCTCGCTTCACTGATCGCCGACGACTTCGAGTTTCTGCACGACAAGCATGGGCGCACCGCGACTACCGGTGCGCAGTTCCTGGAACAGATGCAGACGAACTGCAACGGGCAGCAGACCGGCGAGAATTTCCGTGCGCGGCGCGAGCTGGTCGAAGGCAGCATGACGGTGCATGTCCTCAACCATTACGGCGCGATGCAGATGGGCGAACACCGTTTCCATGCGTTGATGCCGGGGCAACCCGACCGCATGACCGAGAGCGGCAGATTCATCCATCTTTGGCGGCAGATCGATGGCGCCTGGAAGCTCACCCGGGTGATCAGCTACGATCACCGCCTCGCCGAGTGAATCGCGCCGGCGTAGCGGTATCCTTCAGACCGAAAACACCACCGTCCGCTGCCCGTTGAGCAGCAGCCGATCGTCCAGCCAGCAGCGCAGCGCCTGCGCCAGCACCCGGCGCTCGATGTCGCGGCCGATGCGGATCAGGTCGGCCGGGGTGTCATGGTGGCTCACTCGTTGGGTGTCCTGTTCGATGATCGGGCCCTCGTCCAGATCGGCGGTGACGAAGTGCGCGGTGGCGCCGATCAGCTTCACGCCGCGCGCGTGGGCGCTGTGGTAGGGGCGCGCGCCCTTGAAGCTCGGCAGGAAGGAGTGATGGATGTTGATGCAGCGCCCCGCCAGTTTCGCCGCCAGATCGTTCGACAACACCTGCATGTAGCGCGCCAGCACCACCAGTTCGGTGCCGGTCTGCTCGATCAGCGCCCACAATTGCGCTTCCTGTTCGGCCTTGCGGCCGGGTTCCACCGGCAGGTGATGGAAGGGAATGCCCTCGAAATCCAGGTGCCGATAGGTTTCGCGCGGATGATTGGAGACGATCGCGACGATCTCCATCGGCAGCTCGCCGATGCGCCAGCGATAGAGCACATCGGCGAGGCAGTGGTCGAATTTCGACGCCATCAACAGCACCCGCCGACGCCGGCTGCGGTCGCGCATGGTCCAGTCCATGCCGAAACGTCCCGCCGGCACCGCGAACGCCTCGCGCAGTGCGTCGAAGGAAGCGCCGGCTTCGACCAGCGCGAACACCGTGCGCATGAAGAACCGGCCGCTGTCCGGGTCGCTGTACTGCTGCGATTCGAGGATGTTGGCGCCATGCCCGAACAGGTGCCCGGACACGGCGTTGACGATGCCCGGGCGATCGGGACAGGAGAAGGTCAGGACATATTGGCGCTGCGACATGCGCGGACGGGGGCGGGGGATGGATTCCCGACTCTACACGTCCGGCTGCGCGGCGCGCACTGACGTCGTTTGCAATCGTCCGGGCGCAGCGATCAGTCGCCGTCCACCGCGCGCCGGCCGAGGGCCGGGTCGTCGGTGAAGAAGGCATCGATGCCCAGCGCCAGATGCGCGCGGATCTGGCGCACCGAACCGGCTTCGTGCCGCGCCGCAGGCCCGCCGGGACCGGCGTATTCGTCGAGAAAATGATTTTCTGGCCGATAGGTGTAGGCGACGACCTGCAGGCCGGCGGCTTGCGCATCGTCGACCAGCCGGCTGCGCGCATGGCCGTCGCTGCCGGTCTGCGGTGCCAGAGCGCCCCAGTGCGGACCGATGGCGTCGGCGTATTGCGCGATCTCGCCCAGTCCGGCCGTATCGGCCATGTCGGCGTAGGTCCGCGGCGCGCCGGCGGCCACGGTGTCGTAGGGGTGTTCGTCGGGGGCGCCCAGCAGTTGCAGCAGGCGCAGATTGCCGCCGCGGCCGATGGCCGCGCGCAGCGTGCGCAGATTCGCGGTTTCGAACGACTGGATCAGCACCGGCGCGCTGCGCGTGTACGGATGCGCGCGCAGCGTTTCGAGCAGCGGCGGCTCCATCGCCAGGCCGAGCGTCGCGAAATGGGTCGGATGCTTGAGCTCCGGAGCGAGGCCGATGATGCGCCCCCGGCGCGCAGATTCCGCGGCGACGAGGTCGATGATCTCGGTCAGGGTCGGGATCGTGAATTGCCCGTCCCACGCGGTCGATCGCAACTGCGGCAGACGCTCGCGCGCGCGCAGGGTCTTGAGCTCGGCGAGGCTGAAGTCTTCGGTGAACCAGCCTTCCACGCGTTCGCCGTCGACCATCTTCGCGGTGCGGCGCGATGCGAATTCCGGACGCGCGGCGACATCGGTGGTGCCGGAGATCTCGTTCTCGTGACGCGCGACCAGCACGCCGTCGCGGGTGGCGACCAGATCCGGTTCGATCGTGTCGGCGCCGTCCTCGATCGCCTTGCGATACGCCTCCAGCGTGTGCTCCGGTCGCAGCGCGCTTGCGCCGCGATGGGCGATCACCAGGGCCTTGCGTTCGGGTGCGGCGGACGTGGAGGCGGGCGAGGGTGCGGGCATCGTGGCGCATCCTGACACGAGCGCGGCGAGGGCGGAGAGCGCCAGCGCCATGAGGGCCGGCATCGCGGATGATCGGATCGGACTGGGCATCCGCCGAGTGTCCTCGACGGATGCGACAGCGCGATGTCCGCGCGCGGTGTCTGCCGTCAGGGCGCCTTCGCGAGCTGGTCCCGCACGTAACGGTCGAGCAGACGTACGCCGAAGGCCGAGGCGCCCAGCGGGACGGTCGGCAGGGCGCCGTCTTCGCGCCAGGCCATGGAGGCGATGTCCAGATGCGCCCAGGCCTGACCCGGCTTGACCCAGGCACCGATGAAGTGCGCGCCGACGCCGGCGCCGGCGCGACCGCTGCTGCCGCCGTTGCGCATGTCGGCGATCGGCGATTCCAGGTCCTTGGCGTAGCTCGGATGCAGCGGCAGCCGCCACAGTTCCTCGCCGGAGGCGGTGCCGGCGGCGAGCAGCGCGCCGGCCAGCGCGTCGTCGCGGGTGAACAGGCCGGCGTATTCGTCGCCGAGCGCGGTGGTCACCGAGCCGGTGAGGGTGGCGACATCCACGATCACCCGCGGCTTGTCGCGTTCCTGCACGTACCAGATCGCGTCGACCAGGACCATGCGGCCCTCGGCGTCGGTGCTCATCACTTCGTAGGTCTGGCCGCTGAGCGTGCGGATCACGTCGCCGGGGCGGCCTGCGGTGCCCGAAGGCATGTTCTCGGCCAGCGCCGCGACCGCGATCGCGTTCACCGGCGCGCCGCGTTTCGCCAACGCGAGCACGGTGCCGACGACGTTCGCGGCGCCGCTCATGTCGTATTTCATCCGCCACATGCCGTCGTTGGGTTTGATCGAGATGCCGCCGCTGTCGAAGGTGATGCCCTTGCCGACGAAGGCGAACGGCGCGCTGTCATTGCCGGCGCCGCGATAACGCACGATCAGCAGCCGCGGCGGGCGCGCGCTGCCCTGGCCGACGGCGAGGATCGAACCCATGCCCAGACGCTGCATCGCCGGCACGTCCAGCACTTCGAAACTCACGTTCGGCAGCCCGGCGAACGCGCTGCGGGTCCGCTCGACGAAAGATTCCGGATAGATCACATTCGCCGGTTCCGTGATCAGATCGCGGGCGAAACGCACGCTGTCCGCCAGCGACTTCCAGTCGTCGTCCCAGGCGCGGCGCGCGGCGTCGGGATCGGCCACCCGCAGCACCAGCGCGCCTTCGCCGAGCTTCGGCGCGTCCGGCTTGGGGGTGCGGTAGATGCGGAAGCGGTACTGGCCGAGCACGGTGCCGAAGGCCAGATGCGCGCCGGCCGCCGGCACCGTGGCGTCGGGCCACAGCAGTTCGATCCGCGACGCGGCGCTGGTGGTGCCGGCCTGACCGACGAGGCCGCCGACGTCCTCCAGCAGACGCGGCGAGGGCGTATCGCCGCCGGTGCCGACCAGCAGCACCTGGGCGTAAGGCCCGGCGCCCTGCAGGTTCAGGGTGGTGCCGCGTTCGCCGGTCCAGCCGGCGTTGCTCACCGCGCGGCGCAGTGCGCCGCCGCTGATCCGGTCCACTTCGGCGAACACGCCTTCCTGCGCTGCGCCCTTGGGCACGGGCAGAGCGACCGCGCCGCTCTCCGGCACGGCGTAGGGCGCGAATTCGAGACTGCGCTGCGCCGATGCGGCGAGCGGGACGAGCACGAGCGCGAGCAGAACGCCGGCGCGCGCGAGCAGGGGGGCAGTGCGGGTCACGGAAGCCTCCGGGCAGGACGATGACGGGCCGGGGCCGGGAGGGCGCGCCGGTCGGCCGGTGAACGTAGCCGAGCCTTGGAGCCGAGACCCATGCCGATGGTCATGTCCCGGGTCGCGTACGCACCGATTCCGTGAGCGGATACCGCCATCGAAACGCGGCCCCGCCCGCGGCGCCGGTTGCCAAGGCGCGACGGACTGCGCAGGATGTCGCCCGACATCGCCACGGAGTCACATGAATGGAACGTCGTCGTTTCCTGCGCGCAGGCGCGCTCGCCGCCGCTGCCGGCACCCTGGCCGCCTGCGGCGGTCCCCAGAACGCAGCCGCGGGCAAGGCCGCGGACGGCCGACGCTTCAAGTGGCGGATGGTCACCACCTGGCCGGCGAACTTTCCCGCGCTCGGCACCGGCGCCACTCGATTGGCCGAGATGATCGGTCGCGCCAGCGGCGGCCGGATCACGATCAAGGTTCACGGCGCCGGCGAATTGGTGCCGGCGTTCGAAACGTTCGATTCGGTCTCGCGCGGCACGGTCGAAATGGGCCACGGCGCCGCGTACTACTGGACCGGGCGCTCGCCGGCCTGCGCGTTTTTCGCCGCGGTGCCGTTCGGCCTCAATGCGCAGGAAATGAACGGCTGGCTGTACCACGGCGGCGGTCTGGCGCTGTGGCGCGAGCTGTATGCCGGCTTCGGCCTGGTGCCGTTCGCGGCCGGCAATACCGGTGTGCAGATGGCCGGCTGGTTCAATCGCGAAATCAACACCGTGGCCGACCTCAAGGGCCTGAAGATGCGGATCCCCGGGCTGGGCGGCGAAGTCATGGCGCGCCTGGGCGCGGTGCCGGTGAATCTTCCCGGCGCCGAGCTGTTCACCGCGCTGCAGACCGGCGCGCTGGATGCCGCCGAATGGGTCGGGCCCTACAACGACCTCGCCTTCGGCCTGCATCGCGCGGCCAAGCACTACTACTACCCCGGCTGGCACGAACCCGGCGCTACGCTGGAGGCCATCGTCAACAAGAAGGCCTACGAATCGCTGCCGGAAGATCTGCAGGCCGTGGTCGAGGCCTGCTGCCGCGCGATCAACGACGACATGCTGGCCGAACTCACCACGCAGAACGGTCGGGCGCTGCGCCAGTTGATCGACGAACACAAGGTCACGGTCGCGCCGCTGCCGGCCGACGTGCTGGCGGCGCTCAAAACCGAATCGGCCGCGGTGATCGCCGGTGTCGCCGCCAAGGACGCCTTCGCCAAACGGGTGCTCGAGTCCTACAGTGCGCATCAGACCAAGGTCTCGGCCTGGCATGCGAATTCGGAACTGCCGTACTACATCGCGCGCGACGGTGCCGGCACCGGCGCATCCGCGCCCGCACCCGCCGCGGCGCCTGCGCCGCA
>JBIJAD010000423.1:0-3241 GCA_044345955.1 Lysobacteraceae bacterium | reverse complement strand
CCGGCCGGGTGATCCTGCCGCGTACGGCCCGTCGCCCGGATCGCCGGGCGACGGGCCGTACGCAACGCGGTGCATGCGGAAAGATCGGACAGGCGCTTACAGCACCTTCGTCGGCAGCCAAGTCGCCAGCGACGGCCACGCCATCAGGATGCCGACCATCGCCAACTGCAGCAGGATGAACGGCACCACGCCGCGATAGATCGTGGTCGTCGACACTTCTGGCGGAGCGACACCGCGCAGATAGAACAGCGCGAAACCGAACGGCGGGGTGAGGAACGAGGTCTGCAGCACCATCGCGATCAGCACGCCCAGCCACACCGGGTCGGCGCCCATCGCCAGCAGCGCCGGCGCCGTGATCGGCACCACCACCAGCACGATCTCGATGAAGTCGAGCACGAAACCGAGCAGGAACATCGCGAACAGCGCGATCAGCAGCGCGCCCCACATGCCGCCGGGCAGGCTGGCCAGCCAGTGGTGCACCATGTCCTCGCCGCCCAGCCCGCGGAACACCAGGGTGAAGACGGTGGCGCCGATCAGGATGAAGTAGACCATCGCGGTGATCGTGACCGTGCCGTCGATCACCTCGCGCACCCGCGACAGCGTCAGTCGGCCGGCGGCCAGCGCGATCAGCATTGCGCCGAGCGCGCCCACCGCGGCGGCCTCGGTGGGCGTTGCGTAGCCCATCAGGATCGACCCCAGCACCAGCAGCACCAGCAGGATCGGCGCGATCAGCGCGAGCGCCACCTGACGGCGCGGCAGCGGTTCGGCGCGCGCGGGCAGCGGCGGTGCCGACTCGGGGCGACGCCAGGCGGTCCACAGCAGATAGATCACGTACAGCCCCACCAGCACCAGGCCCGGCAGCAGCGCGCCGGCGAACAGATCGCCCACCGACACGGTCTTGGGCGCGAAATTGCCGGACTTCAACTGCGCCTGCTGGTAGGCATGCCCCAACTGGTCGCCCAGCAGCACCAGCACCAGCGACGGCGGGATGATCTGCCCCAGCGTGCCCGCGGCGCAGATCGTACCGCTGGCCAGACGCGGGTCGTAGCCGTTGCGCAGCATCACCGGCAGCGAGATCAGACCCATCGCCACCACCGTGGCGCCGACGATGCCGGTGGACGCGGCCAGCACCGCGCCGACCAGCATCACCGCGATCACCAGACCGCCGCGCACGCGGCCGAACATCCGGCCCACGGTTTCCAGCAGATCCTCGGCCACGCCCGAGCGTTCCAGCATCCGCCCCATGAACACGAACAACGGGATCGCCAGCAGCGTTTCGTTGCCCATCGCGCCGAACACGCGGTTGGGCAACGCCTGCAGCAACACCCAGTCGAACGTGCCGAAAACGAAGCCCAGCGCGGCGAATGCCAGCGCTACCGTGCCGAGGGTGAACGCCACCGGAAATCCCGACAGCAGCGCCAGGCACAGGGTGACGAACATCATGATCGCGAGCACTTCACCGACGATCATGCGCCACCTCCCTGATGCGACACGGCGGACGCGGCGGTCGGGGGTTCTCCGGCCAGCATCCGCAATGCGCGCGCCAACCCGG
This sequence comes from Lysobacteraceae bacterium, assembly GCA_044345955.1. GTDB lineage: Bacteria > Pseudomonadota > Gammaproteobacteria > Xanthomonadales > Xanthomonadaceae > Lysobacter_I. The sequence continues at coordinate 1,689 of JBIJAD010000423.1, read as the reverse complement.
CCAGGGCCAGCAGTGCCGCGGCGGCCGGGATCAGACTCTTGACCAGATACAGGCCCGGCAGGCCGTCGGCCTCGCGCGAGCCTTCGCGCAGGCTCCACGACGCCGCCACGTAATCGAGACTGGTCCAGAACAACGCGACGCAGAACGGCAGCAACAGCAGCAGCAGCCCGGCCAGTTCGGCCCGCCGCTGCGTGCGCGGCGACCAGCGCTGCTGCAGGATGTCGACCCGCACATGCGCATCGCGCAGCAGCGCGTAGGCGCCGCCGAACAGGAACGAGGCGGCATTGAGATGCAGCACCAGCTCCTGGCTGGCGATGCTGCCGTAGTCGAAACCGTAGCGGGCCACCACCAGGAAGCAGGTCAGCAGCACCACGGCCAATGTGCACACCCCGCACAGCGCACCGATCCAGCGGATCGGCGTTTCGATCCATCCGGCCATGCGCACGAGGCGATCATGCGTTGCGTTCGTCGATGGCAAGGTCCGCTCCTGTGGCCCGCGTCGGAAGCGGAGATGCTACCGCATCCATCGATGGCCGAACCGGATGCGGCGGCGCCCTCCTGGCCTAGAATCGCGCTTCCGCCGCGCCGCGGCCCCGCCGGTCCATCCCATGTCCTACGTGCGCTGCCTGCGCGGTCTCGCTTCCGGTCTCGAGTATTCCGCCGATGTGCCGATGAACCTCGACCCGGCCGATGGCCGCCCGGTCGAGATGGTGCTGGACCTGCAGCGGCTGGCCGCGGAGAAACCCGATGCCGCCTGGTACGACCCGCGCCGGCGCGACCTGTGGCGTTTCGGCGCGCTGATGGCGATGGACATCGCCGACCCCGACGACGCCTGCCACATCGTCGCGCTCGGCGAAGGCAACACGCCGCTGCTCGATTATCGCGATCATCCCATCGCGGCCGCTGCGGGCCTCGCCCTCACGGTGAAGGAAGAGGGCGCACCGCATCCGGGCTTCGGCGCCAACCCCACTCGCAGCTTCAAGGACCGCGGCATGGCGATGGTGGTGGCGCAGGCGCGCCGCCTGGGCCTGTCGCGGCTGTGCGTGCCGACCCAGGGCAACGCCGGCGATTCGCTGGTGCGTTACGCGCTGGCCGGCGGGCTGTCGGTGGTCGTCGCGATGCCCGACGACACGCCGATGCCGATCCTCGGCAATGTCGCTGCGGCCGCATTGCGCCATCCCGACCGGGTGAAGCTCGAACTGGTCGGCCCGACCATCCGCGAGGCCGGCGCGTTCCTGAAACAGCATTACGTCCCGCAGGGCTATTTCTCGGTCGCGACCTTCCAGGAGCCGGGCTGGCGCATCGAAGGCAAGAATGTAATGACCCAGCGGATCCTGCACAGGTCAGGCCGCTAACGCATACGCCTCAGCGGGGGTCTTCATGCCCAGCGCCTGATGCGGGCGCCGGTGGTTGTAGAACTGGATCCAGTCGGCAATCACCCGGCTGGCATGCTGCTGGCTCTCGAACCGGTGCCGGTGCACGCACTGCTCTTTCAATGTCCGGATCAGGCGCTCCACCATCCCGTTCTGTTGCGGGCAGTGCGGTGTGATGAACTCCTGCCGCAGACCATAGCTGCGCACCAGCCGCGTGTAGGCGCGACTGGTGAAGACCAGACCATTGTCCGAACGCAGCAGGAACGGGCGTGGCACCGGCGCCAGACTCCCGTATCGCGCGATCAGTGCCTGCTCC
>JBIJAD010000058.1:0-14368 GCA_044345955.1 Lysobacteraceae bacterium | reverse complement strand
CCGCCCTTCGACGCTGCTGCGCTTTACCGGGCGACGGTCTTTGCGACGGCGGCGAAGGATGCGGGACTCGAACATGTCGTGCTGATGAGCCAGTGGTTGGCCAGCCCCACGCATCCGGCGCTGTCTACGCGCCAGCATTGGCTGACCGACCGTCTGTTCGCGATGATTCCGAACGCCGGACTGACGATCATCAATCCCGGCCTGTTCGCCGACATGCCTTATATGACGCTCATGCCCTATGCCGCGCATCTCGGCCTCTATCCCTGGATGTTCGGCGAAGGGCGCAATGCCCCACCCTCAGTCGATGATATCGCCCGGGTCGCGGCGGCAGCGCTGATGCGCCCGGATCAGCATGCCGGCAAAATCTATCGCCCGACTGGACCGGAGCTGATCGGGCGCCGTGAGGTCATCGCCACGATGACGCGCGTGCTTGGTCGCTCAGTGCATGCGATGCCAATGCCGCACTGGATGTTCCTCAAAGCCGCCAAGCTTGATGGCCTGCCGATTCAATTGCTCAGTTCGCTCGAATACTATTTCGCCGAGCACAAGCTCGGTACGTTCGAGGCCGGCGCTCCGACCGATCATGTCCGCGAGGTCACGGGACGAGTGCCCGAGAGTTTTGAAGCGGTGGCAAAGCGCCACTCGCTTTTGCCGGAAAACCGGCGGACCGCGGCGAATTTCGCCAAGCGCTTCGCCAAGTTCATGGCCGTACCGCTGGTGCCGAAGCCGCGCCTTTCCAGCTACCTTAAAGGGCTGCACATGCCGCAGCCCGATCGCGCGCTGTTGGCGATCAATTCGGAGATATGGCGGGCCGAACATGGGGGCGCGCCATCACAAGGCAGCAAGTAGCCGGGTAAGCGAAGCTCACCCGGGGTAACCCGCCAGAAACCCCGGGTGCGGCCTGTGGCCTTACCCGGGCGACTGGAGTCGCAAATTCGGCATCCGCTCCTGGCCGACAGCTTTTATCGCGCAGCCGGCTCAAACACTCAGAACAGCAGATTGACCACCAGCACCACGATGCCGGTGTACAGCAGGCACAGCGGCCCGCCCACCCGCCACAGCTCTTTCGCGGTGTAGCCGCCGGGCCCGGTGATCATCGACATCACCGGGTTGGAGGCGGTCATCAGATTGTTCGAGGCCGACAGCGCGACGATCAGCGCGAACGCGGTCGGGTCGCTGCCGGCGGCGAGCGCGAGATTGATCGCGATCGGTACCATCACGATGGTCGCGCCGACGTGGCTGATGACCAGCGAGAACGCGGTGGCGAGCAGGCCGACGGCGATCTCCAGCAGCCACACCGGGGTGCCTTCGGGCAGGCGGTCGAGGGTATGCGCGGCGACCCACGCGGCGGCGCCGCTGGAGTCCATCGCCCAGCCCAGGGGAATCAGGCAGGCCATCAGGAACACGGTCTTCCAGTTGATCGCGGCGTAAGCCTCGTCCATCTTCAGCACGCCGGCGACGAGCATGCCGGCGACGCCGGTCATCAGCGCCACCGAGGCCGGAATCCGCGAGGACAGCGCGATCAGCATGGTGATCGCGAAGATCGTCATCGCGATCTTGAACTTGTGCGGGCGCTGCTCGGCCTTGGGATAGTCGGTCACCGGCACGAAGTCGCGATTGCTCGCCGACTGCGCCAGATCGGTCCAGATGCTGTGCAGCACCAGCAGGTCGCCGGCGCGCAGCGGCACTTCGCGCACGTTCTCGCGCAGCACCTGCTTGTCGCGGTTGATCGCGAGCAGGCGCAGGTTGAGGCGCTTGCGCAGTTTCAACTGGGTCGCGCTCTTGCCGATCCAGGTCGAGGTCGGCGGGATCACCGCCTCGGAGATGCCGGCGCGCGCGGGGTTGAACAGATCGGCGAACTCGCGCAGGCGCGCGCTCATGCGCAGGAAGCGGTTCTGCGCGAAATCGACGATCGCCTGGCGCGGGCCCATCACCCCGAGCACGCTGCCGACCCAGATGCGGGCGTCGCCCGGCGGCGCCAGCCGCGATTCGTTGCCGGTCTTCAGGGCGAGAATCAGCGGCGCGTCGTGCAGGTCCTCGGTCTCGCGCAGCGACATGCCCACCAGCGGGCTGTCGGCGCTGACCGTGAGTTCGTAGACCTCGCCGTCGATGCCGTAGGCGCTGGCGAAATAGCTCTGGGTGAGCGCCGGCGTCACCCCGGTGTCGACGTCGTCGTCGCGCAGCCGGCGGCTGCCGTAGAAATGGAAGTACGCAAGTCCTGCCGCCACCAGCGCCAGCCCGATCGGCAAGGGCGCGAACATCGGCAGCGGCTTGAGCGTCATCAGGCCGGAGGGCAGGTTGGCGTTGGCCGAGACCAGCAGGTCGTTGAGCAGGATCAGGGGCGAATTGCCGACCATGGTCAGCGAGCCGCCCATCACGATGCCGGCGGCGATCGGCAGCAGCAGGCGCGACAGCGGCAGACCTGTGCGCGAGGACAGGCGCGAGGCCACCGGCAGATACAGCGCCATCACCGACGGGTTCTGCATCACCGAGGAATTGAGCCCGGCGATCGCCGAGGTGAACAGGATCAGGCGCTGTTCGACGCCGTGCGCGCGGCGCAGCAGCCACGCGGCGAGGCGGTTGAGCGCGCCGGTGCGGTCGAGGCCGGCGCCGAGGATCATGGTCGCGATCACGCTGATGACCGCGTTGCCGGAGAAGCCGTTGAACAGGTCCTCGGGCGCGACCAGCCCGGTCAGCCCGAGCAGCACCAGCACCACCAGCGCGACCACGTCCGCGCGCAGCCGCTCGAACAGGAACAACACCATCGTCATCACCGTCAGCCCGAGCACGAGCTGCATGTCGCTGGTGAGAGTGAGGGTGTTTTCCATCGTCAGTCGGCGGGGCTGTTTGCTTCGGCGATGCGCTCGTCCGCGACCCTGTCGTAGAGCAGGTCCCAGACACCGTGCCCGAGCTTCTGTCCGCGGGTCTCGAAGTGGGTCTGCGGCCGCCATTCGGGTCTCGGCACCGCGCCGCGCGGGCCGGCGCGATTGTGCAGGCCGGGAGTCGCGTCGAGCACGTCCCACATGTGTTCGGCGTAGGCTTCCCAGTCGGTCGCCAGATGCAGGCGGCCGCCGATCCGCAGCTTGCGCACCAGCAGCGCGGCGAACTCCGGCTGCACGATCCGGCGCTTGTTGTGGCGCTTCTTGTGCCAGGGATCGGGGAAGTAGATGCGGACTTCATCGAGCGCGCCGTCGGCGATCTCGCGTTCGAGCACTTCCACCGCATCGTGGCGATAGACGCGGACGTGGTCGCTGCCGTCCTCGGCCAGCGCGTTCAGCAGCCGGCCGACCCCGGGCGCATGCACTTCGATGCCGATGTAATCGCGCGACGGGTCCTGCTTCGCCGCGAAACGCAGCGCCTCGCCGTTGCCGAAACCGATCTCGACCACGCGCGGCGCGCTGCGGCCGAACGCCGCGTCGAAATCGCGCGGGTGTCCGGCGTAATCCAGGCCGAACCGCGGCCACTGCGTATCGAACGCGCGCTGCTGGGCCTCGCTGAAACGGCCCTGGCGCAGCACGAAGCTGCGGATCTTGCGATGCCCTTCCTCGACGGTGAAGGGCTGTTCGAGCGCGCTGTCCTGATTCATGCGGTCCTGATCCATCCGATCCTGATCCATCCGGCCTGATCCATTCGCTCAGCCGCTGCGCTTGCGCGCTTTGCGTGGCGGAATGTTCGCCTGCTCGGCGACCGCGAGCAGCGCCAGCAGCGCGGCGTTGACGGACTGCGAGTCGGGAAAAGCCTGCGCGACCCGATCGTCGAGGCGCACGAGGTTCGTCCCTCGCGTGTAGCGCGCGAAATACTTCCCGCGGGTCGCGCGTCCCAGTTGTTCGCGTCGGTATTCGGTTCGCATCGGTTCAATCCTGCTCGTAGATCCGGCGTTCGTTTCTGAGGGACTAAGGTCTGTCCACGTGCTCTTCTGACACTTCATCAGATTGATCCCTTTCGACCTGACTTTGCCATCCCGAGCCGCAGGCGAGGGATCTGTCGTTGTGGCAAGTCGAGAGCGATCGCTCGAAGGCTATCCTCTCTGCCCTTGGTTTCGCTCGCTGCCGCGAGCGAGTTACTTTTCTTTGCTTGTGCAAAGAAAAGGTAACCAAAAGAAAGCACACCCCGTCGGTTGCGCCCGGCGCTGCGCGCCGGGTCCGCGGGCTTCGCGGGGTTTTTCGACAGTACATCCTTGTACTGTCGAAAAACGCGCGACGTCCTGTCGCGCGCCCTTCGGGCCTGATCCGCGAATCCCGCCGCAACCAGGGGCCCCGGCAGATCAAGACCAAAACCGGACCGCAAAGGCTTCAAATACTCGCAAGCCGCTGAATCGCATGCAGAAAAACATGGGGAGGCCTCAGCCTTGGGCGCATCCCAGGCGAACTTCAGCCTGCGCCCGTGGCCGCTCATCCGATCAGCCCGTCCACCGGCGAGGACGCCGAGGCGTAGCGCTTGCGCGGGATGCGGCCGGCGAGGAAGGCGTGACGGCCGGCTTCGACCGCGAGTTTCATCGCCACCGCCATCCGCACCGGGTCCTTCGCGCCGGCGATCGCGGTGTTCATCAGCACGCCGTCGCAGCCCAGTTCCATCGCCACCGCGGCGTCCGATGCGGTGCCGACGCCGGCGTCGACCAGGATCGGCACCTTCGCGTTGTCGACGATCTCCAGCAGGCTCCACTTGTTCTGGATGCCGAGACCGGAGCCGATCGGCGCGGCCAGCGGCATCACCGCGACGCAGCCGATCTCCTCGAGGCGCTTGGCCTGGATCGGGTCGTCGGTGCAGTAGACCATCACCTCGAAGCCGTCGGCGACCAGGATCTCGGCGGCCTTGAGCGTCTCGGGCATGTGCGGATAGCGCGATTTCCGGTCGCCCAGCACCTCGAGCTTGACGAGCTGGTGGCCGTCGAGCAGCTCGCGCGCGAGGCGGCAGGTGCGCACCGCGTCCTCGGCGGTGTAGCAGCCGGCGGTGTTGGGCAGGATCGTGTAGCGGTCCGGCGGCAGCACGTCGAGCAGGTTCGGCTCGTCCGGATTCTGGCCTATGTTCGTGCGGCGGATCGCGACGGTGACGATCTCGGCGTCGGCGGCCTCGGTGGCGCGGCGGGTTTCGTCGAGGTCCCTGAACTTGCCGGTGCCGGTGAGCAGGCGCGAGCGATAGGCCTTGCCGGCGATGACGAGCGGATCGTCGTACGCGGGGAGTGCGGTCATGCTTGGATTCATCGGCGGATTATCGCCCAATTCCGCGCAACGATGGACCGCCCGCACCCCGTGTCGCGCGTGGGTCAGGTCGCCGTCGCGAGCCGCGGTGCGTTGGCGCGCGCCGCATCCTCGAGCCAGGCGAGCAGGCGGTCGCCGTGCACCAGGTCCTGGTTGATCGAGATACGCGTGCGCCGCGTGCGGCCGTCCTCGCCCTGCCACGTGATGCACCACGAGAGGCCGAGGCCCGGGACCAGCAACTGCATCGGCGGCGGGTCGCGGTGGAGGCGGGCGATGGCGGCGCGCGCGATCGTCGTGCGCCCGCCGAGCCCTTCGATGACGATCGACTCGCCCTTGGCTTCGGCCCGGAACCAGGCGGCACGCAGTGCCCCGAGGATCACGCGCAGGTCCACCAGCAGCAGTGCCAGGATCCACCAGGGCGAGGACGCGGCGAAGGGACCGGCGCCGAACAGGCCGGCCGCGATGATCACCATCATCAGCGCGAAGGCCAGCACCAGGGCCCAACTGATGCGGATGCCGGTGAGCGTATACGCCACGCGGAAATGGTCCGGGCCCTCGCTGTCCGAGGCCTTGGGCTCTGCGCGCTTGAACACGTATGCAGCGAGGTAGCCCATGACGCCGCCGAAGAACAGCGCCTGCAGCACGAACACCACGGCGAGCGTCGCGAGGCCGGGATCGGGGCGACCCTGGAGCAGGGAGAAGCCGAGCATCAGCGTCGCATAGGTGACCCCGAGCGCGAGGCCAGTCCGCCGGAACAGGCGCGACAGCCGCGAGCGCTGTTCGGAAGCGATCGCCCGGATGTCGCCGAGGGTCTCGATGGCCCGGTCGGCGGCGGCGTTCGCGTCGAGCCCCTCGGCGCGGGCATGGTCGCGGGATTCGAGCAGGAAATCGCGGGCTTCCATGACCGTCTGGCGGCGCACCGAGGCAGCGCCCGCGAGCGCGGCGTCGAGCGCGCGCAGGCAGGCGTCGATGCGGGCGTCGCCGGTGACCAGATCGGGCGACATCGCGGGCGAGGGCAGGCGCAGCAGTTTGGCGAGCATGTGGCAACTCCGTTTCGGGGGAGGTCGGTCTCAGGGGAGGATCGTTCGGTGCAGCAGGGCGGTGATCCGGCGCCATTCCGCGAGCCGCTGGTCGAGGAAGGCGTGGCCGGCGGGCGTCAGCCGGTAGTACTTGCGCGGGCTGCCGCGTTCGCCGGGGGTCTGGTACGAGGCGAGCTGGCCGTTGCGCTCCAGTCGGTGCAGAAGGGGATAGAGCGTGGCTTCCTTCAGCAGCCCCGCATCCTCTCCGAGCATCCGGTCCAGGCCTTCGCGGATGCCGAAGCCGTAGTTGGGACCGTCGCGCAGCAGGTGGAGTACCAGCGTGTCCAGCAGGCCCTTGAGGATCTGTTCGTCGGTGGTGTGGTTGGCCATAGGCCGAATGCTTTGCATCGCAAAGCTTATGGCGTCAAGTATTTCGGGCGCACCGTGTCCATCCGCGCGCCCGGCGTTCCGGCTGTGGCCAAGGTCCTGCGCGTTTGCGGGATGACGACGACGGCCGTCGGGCCGGTGCGGCCTCGGCCGGTCTCCGTCAACCAATGCCCAGCCAGCCGGCGATCACGCCGCGCAGCTCGTCCACGCCGGTCTTCGCCTCGGCGGAGAAGGTCTGCACGCTGACGCTGTCGCCGTAACTCGCCTGCAGATCCCTGCGCACCGCGAGGAGGGCGTTGCCGGCGGCGCCGCGGCCGAGCTTGTCGGCCTTGGTCAGCAGGGCGTGCGCGGGCAGGCCGCGTTCGGCGGCGTAGGCGATCATCTGCCGGTCGTAGTCTTTGAGCGGATGGCGGATGTCCATCACCACCACCAGGCCCTTGAGCGCCTGGCGGCTGCGGAAGTACTGGTCGATGAAGGCCTGCCAGTGCGCCTGCAACTCCTGCGGCACCTTGGCGTAGCCGTAGCCGGGCAGATCGACGAGGAAGCGGTCGGCGTGCGGGGGCAGTTCGAAGAACACCAGTTGCTGGGTCCGCCCCGGGGTCTTGGACACCCGGGCGAGCGCGTTCTGCTGGCACAAGGCGTTGAGCGCGCTGGATTTTCCGGCGTTGGAGCGGCCGGCGAAGGCGACTTCCGCACCGTCGTCGGCGGGCAGTTGCCGCGGGGTATGGGCGGCCAGCAGGTAGCGGGCGCGGGCGAAGGGGTTGGGCGGGCTCGGCATCGGCACAGGATCGCACGGCCGCTGTCCGGCCGGGGCAGGCGCATGCGCCGCCGTGGCCGTCGGGTTTGACCCTGTCCCGGTCGCCGACCATAATTTGCCGGTTTCAATTTGCTGGTTTCAGCCCGTCTCCGGCCCGCGCCCGGCCTTCCGCCGCCGCCGGGCCCCGTTCGTCTTCCCTGGAGTGTTGAGCATGCGTCACGCCCGTGCCTTCGGTTTCGCCGGTCTTGCGGTCCTTGCGGTCGCCGCGGCCGCCATCGCCCAGACCACGGTCACGCCGGTGCCCGAGCCCGCCCCGGTGGAGACCATGCCGCTGGACGCCTCGGCGGTGGCCGAGCTGGCCAAGGCCAAGGGCGGCGACCCGCAGGCCGGCGCGACCAAGGCCGGCGCCTGCGCCGCCTGCCACGGCCTCGACGGCAACGCCACCGATCCTGCGCTGTATCCGCGCATCGCCGGCCAGAGCGAGCGCTACATCGCCCGCCAGCTCGCGCTGTTCAAGAGCGGTGAGCGCGTGAACGCGATCATGCAGCCGTTCGCGATGACGCTCAGCGCGCAGGACATGCGCGACATCGGCGCCTACTACGCGACCCAGAAGTCAGGCGCCGGCATCGCCGACGACACCGTCGTCGCCGAAGGCCCGAACAAGGGCATGAAGTTCTACGAGATCGGCCAGAAGCTCTACCGCAGCGGCGACGCCAGCCGCGGGATCCCGGCCTGCATGGCTTGCCACAGCCCCGCCGGCGCCGGCAATCCGGGTCCGGCCTATCCGCACGTCGGCGGCCAGCAGGCCTGGTACAGCGCCCGCCGTCTGCAGGAATACCGCGCCGGCACCACCACCGAGAAGGATCCGGCGCTGTTCAACATCATGCACGCGGTCGCCAAGCCGCTGACCGACGAGGAAATCCAGGCGCTGGCCAGCTACATGCAGGGCCTGCACCCGCGTTCGGTCGCGGTCGCCGGCGGCAAGTAACAGGCTGCAAGGGCTGAATGGATCGCGGACCTTTCCGCAGTTTCGGTCTTCCACGCTTGTCCCCGAACGCCGGCGCAGACATCCTCTGGGCCGGCGTTCTTCGTTTCGCGTCCTTCCGTCTCTTCCGCACCGTTGCCCGCAGGACACCCGTCATGTCGTCGCGTCTGTTCGCCTGGTTGCTGTTGCTGATTCTTCCGCTGAGCGCTTGCGCGCAGGCGCCGGCCGGCTCGCCGCAGGCCGGCGTGGACTACGAAGTACTGCCGCAGGGTCAGCGCTGGGCGCCGGTCCGGCCGGGCCGTATCGAGGTGGCCGAGGTCTTCGCCTACTGGTGCCACCACTGCGCCGATTTCCAGCCGCGGGTCGATGCCTGGAACAAAACCCGTCCGGCCGATGTCGATTTCGTCTACGTGCCGGCCGCATTCGACCCCGAGGACGCGTTCGCGCGCGCGTATTTCGCCGCCGACATGGCCAAGGTGCTGCCGAAAGTGCACCAGGGCCTGTACGACGCGATCCATGAGACCGGCAGTCTGCCGCGCAGCAATGCGACGGTGGACGAGGTCGGTGCCTGGTTCGGCCGTCAGGGGCTCAACGCCGCGCGTCTGACCGCCTCGATGCGCTCGCCCGCGGTCGACGAACGCATGCGCCGGGCGCGCGAATTCATGATCGCCAACCGGGTCACCGCAACGCCGTCCCTGGTGGTGAACGGCAAGTACGTGGTGCGTACGCGCCGGATCGAAGACCGCATGCGTGTGGTCGATGCGCTGATCTCGATGGAGCGTGCCGCGATGGGAAGCGCCGCGGCGAAGCCGCGCTGAAGCGCCGGCGTCCTCCATACCTTCGCCGCACCTTGTAGGCACAGACAGACACCCAGGAGATACCGACGATGAAGCGACCCCTCATGAACCGAGCCGCGACCCTCGCCCTGATCGCCGCGTTCGCGCTGGCCGCCTGCGGTGGCGACAAGTCCGACCCTGCCGCGGACAGCGCGGCGACGCCCTCCGCCACCGAAGCGCCGGCCGCCGCCGACGCTGCGACCCTGGCCGCCGCCGAGGCTGCCGCCAAGGCCTCCGCCGACCCGAACGCCGCCGCTGCGGCCGCGGTCGATGCCGCGAACGTCGACCCCGCCGCCGCGCCGGCGCTGCCCGCCGCCGCCGACGGCGCCGTTCCGGGCCTCAAGCTCGGCACCGACTACGAGATCATCAAGGGCGGCCAGCCGTTCGAGCCGCTGAACGGCAAGATCGAGGTGGTCGAGGTGTTCAACTTCGTCTGCCCGGCCTGCGCCGCGTTCCAGCCGATGGTCTCGGACTGGAAGAAGACGCTTCCGCCCGACGTGCGCTTCACCTACGTCCCCGCCGCGTTCGGCGGCAACTGGGACCAGTACGTGCGCAGCTTCTACACCGCGCAGATGATGGGCATCGCCGAGAAGGCCCACAACGCCACCTACGACGCGATCCATCTGGAAAACCGGCTCAAGGGCGAGCGCGGCAAGGACAGCGACGAGGATCTCGCCGCGTTCTACGCCCAGTTCGGCGTCGACCCCAAGCAGTTCGCCGCGAACATGAAGAGCTTCGCGGTCACCGGAAAGTTCAACAAGGCGCGTCAGTACATCGTCCAGCAGCAGGCCAACAGCACGCCGACCCTGATCGTCAACGGCAAGTACCGCGTGCTCGGCCGCAGTTGGGACGAGCGCCTGATGATCGCCAACGCGCTGGTCGCCCACGAGCGCGCCCGCGCCGCGGCGCCGGTCGCGCCCTGAGCAGGACGACGCCGGTCGCGATGGAAGCGACGACCTTGCGCGAAGCGCCCGCCGCGTCCGCGACGCGGCGGCTGCGCCTGCTCAGCGCCAACATCCAGGCCGGCAACACCACCCGGCGCTACAGCGATTACGCCACCCGCAGTTGGTCGCACGTGCTGCCGATGGGCAAGCGCGCCGTGCTCGACACCATCGCCGAACTGGTCGCCGGCCACGACATCGTCGGCCTGCAGGAAAGCGACCCGGGCAGTTGGCGCTCCGGTTTCACCAACCAGACCCACTACCTGGCCGAACGCGCCGGCTTCGATTTCTGGAGCCACCAGCCCAATCGCCGGGTCGGCCGGGTCGCCTCCAGCGCCAATGCGCTGCTGTCGCGGATGGAGCCGGTCGAGGTCGAGGACCATCCGCTGCCCGGCCGCATCTCCGGCCGCGGCGTGCTCATCGCCCGTTTCGGCCGCCAGCCGCAGGCCCTGACCGTGGCCGTGGCCCATCTCTCGCTCGGCGCCGGTTCGCGCCGCTCGCAACTGGCCTTCATCGGCGAACTGCTGCAGGACCACCCGCATTCGGTGCTGATGGGCGACTTCAACTGCACGCCGGAACAGCCGGAGATGGCGGTGCTGTTCCAGCGCACCCGGCTGCAGCCGCCGGCCTCGGCCCCGCGCACCTTCCCGAGCTGGCGCCCCCAACGTGCGATCGACCACATCCTGCTCGGCGACGGTCTGGCCTGTGCCGGCATGCGCGCACTGCCGGCGGCCTGGTCCGACCACCTCGCGTTGTCGGTCGATCTGGATGTGCCCGCCTGGCTGCTGGGCTGAGGCCGTGCGCCGCGGTTCCCTCCGCGGCTTCCGGAACCCGCACCTCCTCGAACCCGAGGCTTCCGAAACCCGATGTTGACCTGAGTCAAAGCGCCCGCCGCGGCCTGCCCCTAGGCTGCGCCGCATGATCCCCGCCCTCGCCTTCGACGCCGATCTGCTGCGCCGCTACGACCGGCCCGGCCCGCGCTACACCTCTTACCCGACCGCGCCCCAGTTCACCGAGACCTTCGGTGAACCCGAGCTGCGGCGGGCGATCCAGGACAGCAACGGCGACCCGATCCCGCGTCGGCTCTCGATCTACGCGCACGTCCCGTTCTGTTTCAGCCCCTGCTTCTACTGCGGCTGCAACCGGGTCATCACCCGCGACAAATCGCGCGCCGATGCGTATCTGACCCATCTGTGCCGCGAGATCGCCGCGATCGCGCCGCTGTTCGATCGCGACCGCGAAGTCATCCAGTTGCATTTCGGCGGCGGCACGCCGAACTTTCTCGCTCCGACCCAGTTGCGCTGCACCGTCGACGTGCTCAAGCGCCATTTCCGCTTCAGCGACGCCGCCGACCGCGACATCTCGATCGAGCTCGATCCGCGCACGGTACTGCCGCGCGACATCGGCGAGCTCGCCTTGGCGGGGTTCAACCGCGCCAGTCTCGGCGTGCAGGATTTCGACCCGGCGGTGCAGGCCGCAGTCAACCGCGAGCAGGGCGTCGAACAGACCCGCGCAGTGGTCGACGCCTGCCGCGAATACGGCTTCCGCTCGGTCAACATCGACCTGATCTACGGCCTGCCGCTCCAGACCGTGGCCGGTTTCCGGCGCACCCTGGAGACGGTGATCGGCATGCGCCCGGACCGCCTCGCGGTCTACAGCTACGCCCACCTGCCGGACATGTTCAAGGCCCAGCGCCAGCTCGACGCCAGCCTGCTGCCGGACGCCGAGACCAAGCTGGCCCTGCTGCAACTGGCGATCGAGACCCTGACCACCGCCGGTTACGTCTACATCGGCATGGATCACTTCGCCCTGCCGGACGACGAACTGGCCCAGGCCCAGGCCCGCGGCGGTCTGCATCGCAACTTCATGGGCTACACCACCCACGCCGACAGCGACCTGATCGGCCTCGGGGTCAGCGCGATCAGCCACATCGGCGAGAGCTACAGCCAGAACCCGCGCGACCTGCCCGGCTGGCAGACCGCCCTGGACGAGGGCCGGCTGCCGGTGTTCCGCGGCATGTTCCTCAGCGGCGACGACCAGCTCCGGGCCGACCTGATCCAGCGCCTGATGTGCCAGGGCGAGATCCCGGTGTCGGCGCTCGAACGCCGCTACGGGATCGAATTTTCGCGCTATTTCGCCGACGATCTCGAACGTCTGCAGCCGCTGCAGGCCGACGGCCTGGTCACGATCGGGCCCGAGCGGATCCAGGTGACCGCGCGCGGACGGCTGCTGTTGCGTAATATCGCCATGTGCTTCGACCACTACCTGCAACAGCCGATGGAACGGCCCCGGTTCTCGAAGGCGATCTGAGCCCCGGCCGGAGGGGCGCGTGAACCGTGCGCCATTTCCGCGGGTGGACCCGCGCACGCTGTCGGACGACGGCGACGAATTCCATTTCTGCACCACCTGCGCGTTCTCCCAGGCCTGTCTGTCCGAAGGCATGGACAAACGCGCGCTGCGCGATCTGCACGTGCTGGTCGAACACGTCGGCCCGTTCCACGCCGGCGAACACATCTTCCGCGAGGGCGACCCGTTCGAGGTGATCGCCGCGGTCCGCGCCGGCACCGTGAAGACCTATGTCATCGACCGCGAAGGCCGCGAGCACGTGCTCGGCTTCCACTTCCCGGGCGAGGTCATCGGCCTCAACGCGATCGACGGCGACCACTACCCCTGCAACGCGGTGGCGCTGGACACGGTGATGCTGTGCCGATTCTCGTTCCCGAAGATCGCGGTGCTCGCCGCGCGCATGCCCGGCATCCAGAAACAACTGTTCCGCCTGCTCAGCCGCGACATCGGCCGCGCCGCGCTGCTGGCCGGCGACTGGTCCGCCGACCAGCGCATGGCCGCGTTCCTGATCGGCCTCTCGCGCCGCCTCGCCGAACGCGGCTTCTCGCCCAACCGCTTCCAGTTGACGATGGCGCGCACCGACATCGCCAACTACCTGCGCCTCGCCCCGGAAACCGTCAGCCGCGTCCTCCGCCGCTTCGACGACGACGGCCTGCTCCGCGTCGAACGCCGCGAAGTGCAACTGCTCGACCGCGACGCACTGATGGCCCTCGCCGCGCCGGTGCTGCGGGAGTAGAGCAGCACCAGGTTCTGGTGTGAGACCCGGCAGGGCCGACACAACCCTTCTCGGCACGACGCCATGTCGCGCAACCGCACATCCCTCCCGCCAAGGCAGAGCGTCCTTCAGGCCGCTGCCTTCGCCCGCCGCCCTAGCTCCCTTTGCAAAAGGGGGCCGACGCCGCGTAGCGGCGGCGGGGGGATTCGCTCCTCGTGACCGCGCCACCCGTCTTGTCATCCCGAGCGAACGCGAGGGACCTGCTTCACCACCCCGCCGGTCCGCATCGAGTTGCAGCGAGCGCAGCGAATGGCCTGTGGCTGTTCCTGTGGGAGGCCCGGCAGGGCCGACAGGAGTGTCGATCCGCCGGATGCACCTGCCTCGCGCTTGTCGGCCCTGCCGGGTCTCTCACAAAAAAAAGCCGGTCAGCCCGGCCACCTTTGGAAATGGGGCGCCGCCGTGCAGCGGTGGTGGGGGGGATTTGGGCCTTTCTAGTGGCGTGATCGGAGCGAGAGGCTGAGCACGCCTGTTGCAGGATCAAAGGTTTGCGTTGGGAAGTAAATGTCGTTGTTTCTTCCGTAGAGCAGTACGTCGGGCTATTCGCTTCGCGATAAACGAAATCGGGGTGTCGATGCTACATATCTCGGCGGATAGGTCTGGCAAAAAACTGATGCGAAGGAGTCCGTCCTGGTGTTTCTTGCGGGTTTTCAATGATTGACCGTGGTCACGTCCAGTGGCAGGCTTTTGGATATGGCCCGATGTGGGGTCGATTTGTAGTTATGGACCATGCCCAACATTCCTGACGTCTTCATCATTGAAAGCCTTGACCCAGACGATGAGGGAAATGGCCGATTCGAAGGAAGCATTCTCTGTTCTATGCTTAGGCTTCATGGCAAGCAACCAAAGTATCGATATGTCAGAACGCGCAAACAGTTTCTCGAAGCTGTCAATCAGTTCGGAAAATCGAACTACCGCTATCTGCACATATCAGCGCATGCTGATGAAGATGGAATGAGCACTACAAATCAAGAAGAAATAGATTATGACGAACTTGCTGAGATTCTTAGGCCGCATCTGAAGGGTTGCCGCATATTTCTGTCTGCATGCTCAATGGTCCACGAAGATCTTGCGGCGGAGATGATCCCAAAGACTGGCTGCTACTCTGTGGTTGGACCTACAGATGA
>JBIJAD010000368.1:0-3983 GCA_044345955.1 Lysobacteraceae bacterium | reverse complement strand
CACCGACAGCCACAGCAGCTCGGACAGCCCGAAACCGATGATGCACAGGCCGAAACCGGCGACCGCGCCGAGCAGGAACCGCCCGGCGTGGCGCTGGATCGGCCGTCGCGCCAGCCACAGACCGACCACCACCGCGCCGGCCGCGGGCGCGCTGCGCAGCAGGCCGAGGCCCAGCTCGCCGGCGTCGAGGATGTCCTTGCTGAACGCCGGCGCCAGCGAGATCGCCCCGCCGAACAGCACCGCGAACATGTCCAGCGCCATCGCGCCGAGCATCACCGGCGTGCGCCAGACGAAGCGCAGACCCTCGCCGATGCTGGCGAAGATCGGGCTGCGTTCCTGCGACAACGCCGGCTCGGTGGTGCGCAGCGTGAGCAGGGCGAACGCCGCGCCCAGCGCCGCAAACGCAGCCAGGGCATAGGCCCAGGCGGTGGGCCCGACCGCTTCGTCCGGATAGCCGCCGATGTGCTTGGCGAGCAGGATCGTGCCCGAGGCCAGCAGCGGGCCCAGCACCAGTGCGCCCTGGAACACCACCGCGCCGAGTCCCGAGCCGCGCGCGAACTGTTCGCGCGGCAGCACGCAGGCGAACAGGGTGTTGTAGACCGGGCCGAGAAATGCGCGCACCGCGCCGGTGAACACGATCGCGCCGTAGATCAGCCACAGCCGCGCATCGCTCTGCTCCGGCGCCGCGAACACCCAACCGGCGGCGATCGGCACCAGCAGGATCGGCGTGATCGCCAGCCCCACGCACGCGATGGTGCCGAGCCTGCGTTTGCGCAGATGATCGACCAGATAGCCCGCGAACGGCGCGACGCAGAAGAACGGCAGCACTTCGGCCAAGCCGAGCAGGCCGAGTTTCCACGGGTCGCCGGTGAGCAGATACACATGCCAACCGACAGTCACCGCCACGATCTGGTAGGAGACGATCGTCAGCAGCCGGTAGGCCATCAGTCGGCGGAAACCGGGATTGCGCATCGGCGCGACCGCCGGCGCGGCAGGCTCTGTGTCCGTGGTGTTCACCGCGGCGTCGTGCCCGGGCTCAGTGCACGCTGCCCGCGCCGCGCTGCTGCGCCTCGTGCGCGGTGGCCTTGATGAAGGCGAGCAGCGAAGCGAGACCGTTGTTGCGGGTCGGCGACAGATGTTTTGCCAGGCCGATGTCGGCGATGTAGCGCGCGTCGGTGGCGAGAATCTCCTCGGCGCTGCGCCCGGCGTAGACGCGCAGAGCGAGATGAATCAGGCCGGAGACGATCGCCGAGTCGCTGGCGGCGACGAAATCCAGTCGCCGGGCATCGCCCGAGGCGACGATCCAGACCATCGACTGGCAGCCGAGCAGGCGGTGTTCATCGGTCTTCAGCGCATCGTCCATCGGCGGCAGCTTGCGGCCGAGATCGATCAGGTACTGGTAGCGCTCCGACCAGTCGCCGAAGAACGCGAATTCGTCGCGGATCGCGTCTTGGGCGGCTTCGGCGGTGGGTTCGAGGGGGAAGGTGGTGGTCATCGCTTCTCTTGGGGCGGCGCAAGCCGCGATCGGCATCGTGTGACATCAAGAGCATTCCGTCCGCTGCGCGGCCGGGTTCATTTCTCGCTGGCCCAAAAGAAACGAACCAAAGAAAAAGGCCTTCCCCGACGAAGCGAACGCGGCGCTGGCGCGGTCGCGAGGATTTTCCGACTTGCCATCCATGGCTCGGTCGGAAAACGACGCGCTTCCTGCGCGTCGCCCTCCGGGTCTGGAGGGCGGATCGGTCATTCGTTTCAGGCGCGTTTCCATCTGACGCCCTGCGGCGTGTCCTCCAGCAGGATGCCCTCCTCGGCGAGTTGCTTCCGGATGGCGTCGGCGCGGGCGAAGTCGCGGTTCTTCTTCGCTGCGTTGCGTTCGTCGACCAGCGCGTGGATGCGCGCGTCGTCGTCGCCGGAGGCGCCGCGCGCGAACCAGGTTTCGGGCGATTGCTGCAGCAGGCCGAGGGCGAGGCCGGCGCCGAGGAGTTCCGCCTTCAACCGGCCGCGCGCCTGGGTATCCGTGGCCTTGCGTGCCTCGCCGGCGATCCGCGCGACTTCGGCCAGCGCCTGTGGCGTATTCAGATCGTCGTCGAGCGCGGTGTCGATGCTGGCCGGAATCTCCGGCGCCGCTTCGACATCGGCCAGATCGCGCAGCGTGCCGTAGAGACGATCGAGGGTGCGCATCGATTGCTCGACCAGCGCATCAGACCACTCGAGCGGCTGGCGGTAGTGCGCCGAGAGCAGTGCGTAGCGCAGGGCTTCCGGCGGCTGTTCGCGCACCAGGTCGTGCACGCGCTGGATGTTGCCCACCGACTTGGCCATCTTGCTGCCGCCGAAGTTCAGCATGCCGTTGTGCATCCACCAGCGCGCGAACGTGGTGTGGTTGCCGCCGTGCTTGTGCGTGCATTCGCTCTGCGCGATCTCGTTCTCGTGATGCGGGAACTGCAGATCGACGCCGCCGGCGTGGATGTCGATGGTCTCGCCCAGATGCGCCTCGGCCATCGCCGAGCATTCGATGTGCCAGCCCGGGCGGCCGCGACCCCATGGCGAATCCCAGCCGGGCAGGTCGTCGGTCGAGGGCTTCCACAGCACGAAATCGCCGGGGTTGCGCTTGTACGGCGCCACTTCCACCCGCGCGCCCGCCAGCATTTCCTCGGGGTCGCGGCGCGAGAGCTTGCCGTAGTCGGGGAAGGTGTCGACCGCGAACAGCACATGGCCTTCGGCGGCGTAGGCGTGGCCCTGCGCGATCAGGCGCTCGATCATCGCGATCATCTGCGGGATGTGCGCGGTCGCCGCGGGTTCGATGTCCGGCGCGAAATCGCCGGTCACGCCCAGCGCCGCCATGTCCTCGCGATAGGCCGCGGCGTAGCGGTCGGTGATGACCGAGATCGGCACGCCCAGTTCCTGCGCGGCGGCGTTGATCTTGTCGTCCACGTCGGTGATGTTGCGCGCATAGCGCAACCGGCCGTAGCGGCGGCGGAGCAGGGCGGCGAGCACGCCGAACACCACCGGGCCGCGCGCATTGCCGATGTGCACGTAGTTGTAGACCGTCGGGCCGCAGACGTACATCGTCGGGCCGGCGGCGGGGTCGAGCGGTGCAAAGGCCTCGACCCGGCGGGTGAGGCTGTTGTAGAGGTGCAGGCTCATCGTCGGCGCACAGGGGGAGTGTGGGGATTCTAACGACCGCGGCACCCGCACGACAGCGGGGGTTCAGCCTCGGCCCGCGGGGCGCACCTACACTGGCCGGCCATGCCCGCCGCCGCAGCCCGTCTCGTTGTCCTTGCCCTTCCGCTGCTGCTGGCGGCCGCCGTCGTTGCGCAGGCCGAAGACGGCCAGCCCAACGTCCGCGTCGAATACGCCCAGGTCCTGCGCGTGGAGCCGGTGTACCAGACCCTGCGCGCGCAGGCGGTCGAACAGCGCTGCGAACACCCGGCCGAGGCCGCCGGCGTCGCCCCGACCAATCGCAACTGCCGGCCGGTGCGGGTCGAACGCGAGTTCCGGCGCCCCGTCGCCTACGACGTCGATTACATCCACCGCGGGGTGAAGTACCGCTCGCGGCTGCCGATCGACCCCGGAAAGCGCCTGCGGGTGCGGATCACCGTCACCCCCGACATCCCGCCCGGCGAGAAGCGCTGACCGCCCCATTCCGGCATCTGCACATGCCCCATCGACATGGTCCGCTCGTCGCTGCCGGACGCTCGCCGCTTGCGCCGTCCCGGCCTGCGTGCGAGGATGCCGCCCCTATGCAGACCGCGCAGCCCCTGTCGATGTCCAGCGCCCGGATGGCCTCCGGCATGACCTCGCGTGCGCGCCGACCGGAACCCCACATGCGAGCGGGGTGATCCGGATCCATCGTCGTTCTTGAACGACGGCACAGATTCCAGGAAAGGCCCGGCTCACCGCCGGGCCTTTGTTTTTTCCGACTTCCATCCGCCTCCCCACCGCATCGAGACCCCGCCCTGAAGCATTTCCTGAACACCCAGGACTGG
>JBIJAD010000057.1:0-14456 GCA_044345955.1 Lysobacteraceae bacterium | reverse complement strand
ACGTGCGCGACATGCGCGCGGCGGGAATCGATCTGAGCCCGATCACGCCGGAGGCGCTGCAGGCCCAGCGTCAGCAACTGCGCACCCGCCGCATGATTCCGGCGACATCGATGCACGACAACATCACCCTGCGTCGCGAGGCCGGGCAGAGCGCGGAGCATTTCACCGATTTCATGGTCGACAGCCGGCGCGCACTGCACACCATCGCCAGTCAACCGCAAGGCCATGCCCTGTTGACGGATCTGGAGCATGGGCCGCACTACAGCTTCAACGATCGCCGCTCCCGCGTCGTCATCTCGGACAGCCGCTTCACGCCCACCGGTTACAACCCGAATGCGGGCAACGGCGCGGGCGCATTCGGTGCGCTCAATACCCGTGAACGCTTGCCCGTGGATTCCACGCCGGGCTTCGGCGAGGCCAGTTGGGTCTTCTTCAATCCGACCATCACCCGCAGCGACGGTCCGCGACCGGCTTTCGTGGGGCTCGCGCACGAATTGGTGCACGCCCAGCGCAATCAGGTGGGCGTCGCCGTCGAGCGTCATGGCGATTTCGACCTCGGCGCGGTGCGCGACGAACTGGAAACCGTGGGCCTGTTGCCCACGCCCCAAACCCAGACCACCACCGAGAACGCGATCCGTCAGGAGCACGGTATCGGACCTCGCCAGTCGTATTCCGGGCAGACCCGGCAGAGCTATGTCCAGGCGCTGCGGGAGGAATCGCAGCGGCGACAGGCGCAGCGTCAACAATTGCAGCCGCAATCGGCGCCGGACGGCGGCCACAGCGGCGGCGGCACGGGTTGAGACGACCCGGCGCCGGTTCCGGAGGTGCTGGTCGTGGAGGTGCAGGTCCCGGCACTGCGGCGATCGGGCGGTGGACAGACGACGACAGGAGAAATGCGATGAGCCGTACGGCCCGAAACGGGATCGCCGCAGACATGCGGCGCAGGTGCGCCGAACCGGCGTGCACGATCGCTGCGCCTGCCGCGGTCTGTTCGCGGACCGCGCGGCGCTGAGCGGTCCGCATGCGCATCGCCGCATCCGCCGCCGCCGTCCTGCATCCGCCATCCGCGGAGACGCCGCTCTCCGGGCTGCGAAGCATGCTGGAGGAACTGCCGTCGCCGAGACTGCGGCGCGGTCTGCTCCGCGAGGTCCTGCAACGCGCTCACGAACTGGGGCCGGCCGAGCGCCTGGACTGGCTGCGGACGCTGCGTGCGCTTGCCGAAGAGATTGAAGCCGAGCAGTCCCGCAATGCCTTGCCGGCCGATCTCGAGGCGCTGATCGCACTGGCCGCGGCGTGGGCCGACTGGCCGCTGGTACGTCGACTCGCCCTGCGCTGCGGCGATGCCCGCGCTCTGCCCGACGCGGTCGAATCGATGCGGGTGCAGGCGCTGCTGCGGCTCGGCGAGACCGACGAGGCGATCGCGCGCTGCCGGTCGCGGATGCTGTCGCATCCCTTCGATTCCGCGGTCGCCGCGACCCATGCGCAGCTTCGCGAATGGGCGTCCTTCGTCGAATCCGTGGGCGGGACGATCAAGGGCGATGGCCTGCGCCTGGAGCCGCTGGGACATCATCATCTGCAGGACTTTTCGCTGCAGTACGCCGATCCGGCCATCGCCGCGCTGTGCTGTCTGCCCGCATTCCGCGACGATCGTCAGTGGCACCGCTGGCTCGACGGCTGCTGGGCCTGCGGCGATGAGCGGCTGTATGCGGTGATCCATGCCGAATGGGGGTTCGTCGGCAGCGTCAGCCTGTGCACATACCGCGATCTGGGTTTTTTCTACTACTGGATCGGCCGCGACTATCGCGGTGCGCGGATCGGTCCCGCGGCGGTGCGCCTGCTGCTGGACGATGCCTGCGCGCACCGCGGTCTGCGCACCTGCTACGCCAAGGTGTTCGCCGACAACCTGCCGTCGCGACGCGCGCTGCGCAGGCTGGGATTCGCGCCTCTCGATGTCCGCGCGGTGCCGCCCGACGAGCGCGAGATCTTCTATCGCCGCGGCGAGGACGCCGGCCGCGAGATCGACGTCGCCGAACTGCGCCGCCTGTTCGGCGGCATCGGTTCCAGGATCCGGATCGCGGTGCCGATCGCGCATGCGTGAGCGCTCGCCGTCGCCGTTCGCGACCATCGCAGGGCAGGGCGCCGACGGGCGGCATCCTGCGATGAGGTGAATTCCCACCCTGCGTGGGTGAATTTCCACCAAGCCCTCGTCGGCGCATGGAAAAGCCGAATTCGCCTTGTTTTCAAGGGGTTTCATGCGTTTTTGGCGCGCACCCGGCGTACAGGTCGCGCCGACGTCGCGGCGTCGTGGAGGCGGATGCGCTCGCGAACAGACGAGGCGAAAAAACTTTTCCTTGCAATTTCATGCGCTTGCGCGTGGCGCGCCGGTTGGCACGGAATTTGTATGAATACTCCGCGAAGCCGCATCGGATCGCTGCAGATCGCGATGGTCGCCAGGGGATCGGTTGCGGCAGCGTTCGAACGGTGCGCCGCTGCGCGCGCCGGGATCGAAAGGCCCGAAACCTCACCTGTGGGACAGACGCAATGAGCGAGAGCACGCAGAAGCAGTTGTTGAGGGTGCGTCCGCCGCGTGTACGGATCACCTACGACGTGCACACCAACGGGGCGATCGAGAAGCGCGAGCTTCCCTTCATCGTCGGCATCTTCGCGGACCTGTCCGGCGATCGCGACGGCGCGAACACCGCCTTCCCTCCGGAAATGAAGGATCGCAGGATCGTCGAGATCGACCGCGACAATTTCAACGAGGTGCTCAGACAGAGCGTGCCTCGGGTCGATCTTGGCGATGTGGAGGATGTGCTGAGCCCCGCCGCCAGCGCTCCTGCAGCGGCTCCCGCAGCTGCGCCCGCGCCGGCTCCCGCAGCGGCGCCCGCAGCGGCGCCCGCAGCGGCGCCCGCAGCGGCGCCTGCGCCGGCTCCTGCGCCGGCTCCTGCAGATGCCCCCGCAGCGGCTGCTTCACCAGCCGCTCCGCCCGCCGCCGCCGACACCGGCAGCACCGGCGCCCCCCGCAAGCTGCGGGGCAAGACCATCGTGTTCGAGTCGCTGTCCGACTTCGAGCCGATCAATGTCGTCCGCAAGATCGACGTGCTGGATGCGGTCTACGAACAGCGCAAGGTGCTGCGCGACGCGCAGGCCCGTGCCGAGGTCAACGACGCCTCGGCCAAGGCGCTGGAGGCAGTGATTCTCGCGATCGAGAAGAGCGGCACCTGGACGGATGCGATGGCCGAAAAGATCGGCGAAGGTTTTGACGACAAGAAGGCCGACTTCCGCGACGCGCTGTGCGCGGCGATCAAGCGGCATGTGATTCCGGTCGTCAACGAGAAGGACAAGGACGGCAACAGCATCGGCAAGGGTCGCGGCGCCGCGCTCTCGATCGACTTCGCGGTCGCCGAGATCGACAAGGCGCTCAGCAGCCAATTGTCGAAGATCATGCATGCGCCGAAGTTCAAGGAAATGGAAGCGACCTGGCGGGGCCTGTTCCACCTGGTTTCGCGTACCGAGACCGGCACCCGGCTGAAACTGCGTCTGTTCAACGCGACCCTCGGCGAACTGCAGGCCGACCTGACCAAGGCGGTGGAGTTCGACCAGAGTCGCCTGTTCAAGCTCATCTATGAAGCCGAATACGGGACTTACGGCGGCTCGCCCTACAGCCTGTTGATCGGCGGCTACGAGATCGGTCCCGAAAACGCCGACATGAGTTTCATCGAGGCGATGGCCGGAGTGGCCTCGGCGGCGCACGCGCCGTTCCTGGCAGCCGCTTCGTCGAAAATGTTCGGTCTCAAGTCCTACGCCGATCTGGCGCGTCCGCGCGACCTCGCCAAGATATTCGAAGGCGTCGACCTGCAGCGCTGGAGCGAATTCCGCGACACCGAGGATTCGCGATACGTTTCGCTGGCGATGCCGCGGGTCATGCTGCGTCTGCCTTACGGCGAAAAGACCCTTCCGGCCGAGGGCTTCAAGTTCGAAGAGGAAGCGCTGGTCGACGGAGTGCCCGACAACGCCAAGTTCCTGTGGGGCAATGCCGCGTATTTCCTCGCCGAGCGCATCACCCACGCATTCGCGCTTTACAGTTGGACCGCGGCGATCCGGGGCGTCGAAGGCGGCGGCCTGGTCGAAGGTCTGCCGCTTTACACCTACTTCAGCGGCGGCGAGGACGGCATCAAGGAGCTGTTCTGTCCGACCGAGGTCGCGATCACCGATCGCCGCGAGAAGGAGCTCAACGATCTCGGCTTCATCTCTCTTTGCCACTGCAAGGGCAGCGGCAAGGCCGCGTTCTTCGGCGGACAGACCACCAACAAGCCGAAGAAGTACATCAATACCGACGCCAACGCCAACGCCGCGTTGTCCTCGCGCCTGCCGTACATCATGGCCGCGTCGCGTTTCGCGCACTACATCAAGGTCATCGTGCGCGACAAGATCGGCGGGTTCCTGACCCGCGGCAACGTCGAGTCGTATCTGAACACCTGGATCTCCCAGTACGTGCTGCTCGACGACAACGCATCGCAGGAGGTTAAGTCGGCCTTCCCGCTGCGCGAGGCTTCGATCGTGGTGGTCGAAGTGCCTGGCGAGCCGGGCGCCTACCGGGCCACGGTCTTCCTCAAGCCGCACTTCCAGCTCGAAGAACTGACCACGTCGATCCGCCTGGTCGCCGATCTTCCGAAGTGACGACCTGCCCGGGCAATCGGGCGCCGGCCGGTCCGGCGCCGCACCGCAGACACCCGCGCCTCCGGCGCGCCCCAACCGAGGGACCTCTTCCATGGACCTGATCCTCCTGCAGCCGGGCAATTCCGACATCATCGGGAAAACGAGCTCGACCTACATCGACAACGTGTGGCGCGACGAGATTCTCCAGTTCGGGCTGTGCATGGAGCTGGTGTCGATCCATCACGGCATGAAGCAGCAGATCACCACCGACGTGAGCAACAAGGCGCGCACCTCGGGTCGGCCGATCATCACCGAGTTCACCTGCGTGAAGTACGTGGACCAGACCTCGGTGAAGCTGTACGACTACTGCCTGCGCGCGGAGACGCTCGGCGCGGGGAAGGACAAGCCGACCAAGATCTACATCGCGCGAAACTCCGGCGGCAAGACCGCGAACATCATCACCATGTCGCTGCGCGACGCGCTGATCAGCGAGATCCAGTTCCAGTCGCACCCGAACGACATGCCCACCGAGCAGTTCAAGATCAGCTTCACCGAGATTCTCTGGACCTACACGATGCAGGACGTGGACATGAGCACCCCGGGCAGCGTGCATTCGGGATGGAGCGTCATGCACAACCGTCCGATCGGCAACTTCACCTGAGGGCGCGCCGCTCCGCACCGGTCCGCCGCTTCCGTCCGCGTCCGCCCGTCGGCGCCCGGAGCGGGCGTCGGCCCGGCCGCGACGCGGCGGTCGCCGTCCTGCAGCAGCGGAGCGACCATGCTTTTCCTGTTCGAGAGACTCAGCGTCAATCCGCGCAGGGCCGACGGCAGCCGTGAGCCGCTGAACCCGGCGGTCGCGGCGATGGCCCAGGTGCAGCGCATCGCCGCCACCTCGCGCCGGATCGACGATGCGGTCGCGCAGGTGCCTTGGGGCATGCCTGCGACGACCACGATCGGCGCGCACGCGACCGTGCAGCTCGAAGCCTTTGCCGACGAACTCGGTCGGGCGATCGGCCGTTACGAACCGCGGCTGCGTTCGGTGAAGGTCGATGTCGAACGCTGCACCGACCCGCTCGGCCCCTATCGTCTGCTGGTCAGCGCGGTGTTCCCCGGCGAGGAGCAGCCGCGGAACCTGCGCGTGCCGGCGCCGTACTGAGGCGGTCGGAGAGCGCGCATGTCCGGCATCAGCGACCGTCTGAGGGACTTCTATCAGCAGGAACTCGCCGCACTGCGCGAGGAGGCCGGCGAGTTCGGTCAGGATCATCCCGAACAGGCGGGCATGCTCGGCATCCAGCGCGGCCGTTCGCAGGACCCGCAGGTCGAGCTGATGATGCAGTCCTTCGCCTATCTCACCGGGCGTCTGCGCTATCAGTTGGAAGTCGATCAGGCGCTGCTGCCCAATGCGCTGCTGGCCGATCTGTATCCGCATCTGGCCGCGCCGCTGCCGTCGATGACGGTCGCGCACCTGGAAGCCCATCCCGACGGCGTCGGCACGATCGAGCGCGGCCGCAGCGTGATCGCGCAGGTTCCCGCCGAGGGCGGCGGCACGCTGGCCTGCCGCTTCCGCACCTGTTTCCAGACCCGGCTGTGGCCGCTGTCGGTGGCCGATGTGGCCATCGTTTCGCCGGAGGATTATCCGGAACTCTCCCGCGACCCCGAAGTCCGCAGCGTGCTGCGGGTGCGCCTGCGCAAGCACGGGCGCACGCTCCTGCGGCAACTGCAGCCGAAAGGTCTGCGTTTCCATCTGAATCAGGAAGCCGGCCCGGCCCAGGTGCTGCACCAGTTGCTGGGCGCGCATCTGCGCGGGGTGGCGGTGAACGAGGAGCCGGAGTCGCGACGCCTGATCCGGGTGTTGCCGGAGGGCTGCCTGCGCTGGCTCGGGTTCGATGACGACGAAGCCGCCCTGCCGTCGCATCCGCAGGCGCACCCGGCATTCCGGATCCTGCAGGAATACTTCGCCTTCCCGGAGAAGTTCCTGTTCTTCGAAATCGATGCGCTGGACCTGGAGATCGCCAGCGAGCGGATCGATCTGTTGTTCATGCTGAACCTGCCGCCGGACCCGTCTCTGCGTCTGAATCCGACGATGCTGATGACCAACTGCGTGCCGCTGATCAATCTCTACCCGCAGCGCATCGACCCCCTCAACCTCGATCACACCCGCTACGAATACCGGTTGACCGGCGATATCGCCCAGCACGCCAGTTGCGAGATCTACGCGCTCGAAAAGCTGCACGCGGTCCGCGCCGGCGCCGCGCCGCGCGAACTGGTGCCGTATTTCTCGATGCAGAATTTCCAGCGGATCGAGGACCAGGACTATTTCTACATCGCGCGGCGCGAAGCCTGCCGTCGACCGCGGATCGGCGGCACCGAACTCTACGTCTCGTTTCTGGATTCGCAGTTCCGGCTGACCGACCCGGCGGACGACGTGATCGCCGGCAGCGCCCTGTGCACCAACCGCCGGTTGCCGGAGCGCCTGCGGGTGGGCGACGAGCTGCAGATCGAAGGCGCGGCGCCGGTGGCGACCGTGCGGGTGCTGTGCAAGCCCACCGCGCACCAGACGCCGCCGATGATCGGCGCGCGTCCCTGGCTGTTGGTTTCCCAGTTGTCGCTGAATCATCTTTCGCTTTCCAGCGGCCCGCATGCGATCGCCGCGCTCAAGGAAATGCTGCGCCAGCACGTCGGCCCCAGCAGCACGCTCGGTCATCGGGCCATCGACGGCATCCACACCCTGGACACCCGGCCGCTGATGCGTTGGCACGGCGAGCCCGGACGCCGCGGCTACGTGCAGGGCGTCGAGATCGACGTGACCCTCGAACACAGCATCTTCGAGGAATGCAGCGCGGTGCTGTTCTGCTCGGTGCTGCGCCAGTTCTTCGCCCTCTACGCCGCGGTCAACACCATCGTGCAGGTACGCCTGCTTTTGCCCAACAACAAGGGAGTCCTCAAGGAATGGCCACCGCTGGCCGGCAACCAGGTCCTGCTCTGATCACGCTGCTCGTCGGGCAGTACGCCCGCTTCGACGTGTTCCAGTTGGTGCGACTGCTGCGTCACCGCGGCGGCCGGGCCTGGCCGACGAACGCGCGTGTGCGCTTCCGGGCCGACCTGGGCGCGGCTTTTCCCGGGCACGAGGTTTCGCGCCTCGGACGCGCGAGGGCGCTGCTGCCGTTCCGCAGCGCCGACAACGGCGAGGACCTGCCGGACGTGCGCATCGAGCTGCGCACGCCCAACTACTGCCTCGCGAGCGAACTGGGGCCGTTGCCGCAGCCGTTCCTGGAGTGGGTGCGCGAGCAGGAGCGGATCGGCGGGCATGCCATGGCCGATTTCCTGGACGTGTTCAACCAGCGCGTGCACGTGCTGCGTCACGATCTGAAGCAGCGCACCGTGCGTGCGCTGGACCCCGAGCCGCCGGCACGGACCCTGCATGCGCGGCAATTGTCGGCGCTGGTCGGCGTGGCGCTGCCCGCGCAACAGCAGCAGATTCCGCTGCCGAGCCGGGCCTGGCTGGGGCTCTCGGCGCTGCTGGTGGATCACCGCCGCAGCGCAGCGGTGGTCGCGCAGGTGCTCACGATCTACCTGGGCGCGCGCTGCACCCTGCGCAATCTGATCGGCCGCTGGCGCCCGATCGAACCGGTGGACCGGATGTCGCTCGGACGCAGCGGAAACGTGCTGGGCCGGCAGTGTCTGCTCGGCCGAAGGACCTGGGATGCGCGCGCTGCGGTCGCGCTCGATGTCGCGACCTTGTCCTACGAGGCGGTCTGCGCGCTGTTGCCGATGCGTCCGGCCTATCCCGGCGACGCGGTGCCCAGTGCATCTCATCTCGGCCTGGCTGCGATGATCCGCATGCTGCTCGACCGCAGCTTCGACTGCGAGGTCACGCTCGTCATCGATCCGGACACCGCGCCGCGGTCGCGTCTGCAGTTGCCTTGGAAAACCGGCGGCTACGGTCTGCGCCTGGGCCAGACCGCATGGCTCGGCCGACCGCGGGGGCGCCCGCTGCGTTTCGTCGTCGCCGCCTTCGAATCGGCGCAGGCGCAGGGAGGTGCGGCATGAATCTGCACCGCGGCCCGATCGAAGACACCGCGCTGACCACGCTCGAACAGCCGTTGCTGTACCAGCACTGCCGGATCGAGATGGCGCAGGGCCGGATCGTGGGTGAAGACTATTTCCGGCTGGTCCATTTCCAGGGTCAGGAGAGCGTCTCCGACCTGTTCGAGTATCAACTGGAGCTGCACGGCAACAGCGACGCCGACGGCAAGCGCATCGATTTCTCAGACATCATCGGCCGCCCGATCACGGTCGGCATCGGCAGCGCGCTGTACCTCGATCAGGCGCTGGCGCACATCGCCTTCCTCAAGGCGCTCGACGGTTCCGGCCCGCCCGGCGAGTTCGCGATCTTCCACGGTATCGTCGCCGCATTCGCGATCGACATTCCCGGCGTCTACCGCCTGACCATGCGGCCCAAGGCCTGGCGCATGGGCCTGACCAACCGCTACCGCATCTTCACCCACAAGACCCTGTGCGAGGTGTTGATGCAGTTGTGCCGCGAGCATGGGGTCGAGGCTTCGTTCGCGGGCCTGCAGGGCAGCCACAACCTGGCCTCCACCCGCACCCAGGACTGGATGCAGGCGGGCGAGACCGATCTGGAGTTCATGCGCCGGCTGATGACCCGGGCGCACATCTTCTACTACTTCGTGCATTCGCCGGACGGCCATCTGATGGTGTTCGACAATCGCCCGACCTATCCGGCGGCGCTGCCGGAGGGCGAGCCGATGTACTACACCGGCACCTCGACCGATCCGCTCGGCAGCCACCAGACCAATACGATCTCGCACTACAGCTATCAGCAGGCGATGGGCATCACCGGTGTGCAGGGGGTGTTCTCGATGCAGCGCGAAGCCTGGGACGTGCAGCAGCCCGGCCAGCCGCTGGCGACCTGGTCCGATTATCGCGGCGACAGCGACAACGACACCGGCGATCTGCCGTTCCATCAGTACAAGATCGTGCAGTACGGTTTCAGCGACGCCCAGGTGCGCGAGTATGCGCGCGCGACCGGACTGGCGATGCGCACCGCGAATCTGCAACTGGAGGCCGGCAGCCAGTGCCCTGCGCTGCGCGTGGGGCATCGCTTCCGGATGGCCGCGGACATCGCCGGCTTCCGGCCCGAGCTCGACGGCACCGAATTCGTGCTCATCCGCATCCAGCACGAGTCGACGCTCGACGGCGAATACAACAACCAGTTCTCGGCCACGCCTTCCGCCGGTCTGATCTCGACGGTCGGGATCCAGGACACCCAGCAGGGGGTGGTCCTGGCCCACGTGGTCACGCCCGCGGGCAGCGATGCGGTCCGCAATTGGCCGTATTACACCCCCGAAGACTTCGATCCCGGCCGGCAGTGGCTGGAAGACAGCCAGGGTACCCAGCGCAGGCTGCATGCCAAGGGCGTGTATGTGCGCTTCTCCTGCGATCCGCCGGATGCGCCTGCGGTGTGGGTGAAACTGGCCGCGCACATGCAGACGGTGCCCGAAGTCGGCTGCTCGGTGTGGATCTCGCGCGCCAACGACGAATCCGAATTGCCCGAGATCCAGAACATCGTCCAGGCCGACGGCAGCAAGACCATCGTCGACAGCGGCTGGACCGCGCATACCCAGGTCGGCAACAGCTACTCCACCAGTTACGGCGACAGCCGCAGCCTGCGCTTCGGTCAGCCCTGGACACAGGCGATCGTGGACGAGGCGGTGGAGCTGGTCGAAACCGCCTACGCGAAGGGCATCTATCGCGACGCGTCGTATTCGCGCGGCGGCAGTTACGGCTACTCGACCACCGAACAGCACGAGAAGGGCGTGCTCAACGAATCCTGGTCCTACGGTTCGACCTACAACAACATGTGGGCCAAGGAGTCCAAGAGCTTCAGCGCGATCGGGCGCAGTTACCACGAATCGGTCACCGGCCGCAGCGATCCGTCGCTGTCCAGCACCGAAGCCGACGATGCCGATGCGCTGGCCGCGGTCTCGGCTTCGCGTTCGGTGGTCTGGGGCGACACCTACGCCAACAGCGCCAGCCACGGCGACACCAAGACCATCACGCTCTACGACGGCGATGTGGTCAGCGAGACCACCCACGACGGCAAGATCGAGAGCACGACCACGGTGCAGGGCACATCGGTCAGCACCAGCACCCACCACGGCAAGGTCAGCAGCACGACCACGATCGAGGCCGACTCGGACAACGTCTCGACCATCACCGGCACCAGCACCAATCGCAGCACCCACAACATCGTCCACAACTTCAGCACGATCAACGCCCAGAGCAGCTCCAGCGCGATCGGCGCCAGCAACAGCAACGACGCGATCGGGGTCAGCAACGCCAATTCGGCGACCGGGGTGAGCAACCGGAATTCGGCGATCGGCGTCAGCATCGACCTGACGGTGCAGGGGACGGGCAACGCGGTTTCGGCCACCGGCATGGAGAACCGGGTGATCGCCAACGGCATGAGCAACGCCGTCAACGTCAACGGCGAATCGAACACGGTCAATGTGGTCGGCGCCAGCACCACGGTCGATATCGCCGGCCCGGGCGCGCAGATCTCGATCAAGTCCGACCAGGCCAAGATCGACATGGACGGCCCGGTGATGCAGATCCCGATCATCATCCTGGTGCTGTGACCATGAAGATCGTCAAGCCGCTCACCCTCGGTCTGCTGCATCAGCCCTACCGCTATCGCGGCGAACACCGGCTGGCGATCGCCGCGCTCGGTTTCTTCGCCCTGGGTCGCGACGACGAGCGTTTCCTGGTCGAGAACCTGCAGTGGCCGAAGGCGCTGGCGCAACTGCCCCACGGTCAGCCGCTGGATCACGTGCTGCCGAAGGCGCGGGCCGAGGCGATGCTCGCCGGCATCGCCCATGCGCCGCGGCCGGTGCAGGCGATGGACGTGCGGCTGCGCTGCGGGTTGATCGACAAGCGCATCCGCGTCTACGGCGATCGCCCCTGGCGGCGGCGCTGGTGGGGCGGGATCTGCGTCGACCCGGCGGCCCCGTTCGCGCGCATGCCGCTCACCCTGGATCGCGCCTACGGCGGCGCCGGTCACGACAACCCGCAGGGTCGCGGTTTCCTGCCGCGGCTGGCTTGGCTGCGCCGGCGCGGCGGTGCGATGCCCAATCTCGAATACCCCGGTCAACCGGCGTTGCCCGGACGCAGCGCACGGGCGCACGCAGCGCTGCTGCCGATGCCGCTGGCGCTGGCCGCGCGTCAGCGCCGCGCCAGCGGCACCTACGACCGTCGCTGGCTGGCCGAGGATTTCCCCGGTCTGCCGCGCGATTTCGATTTTTCGCTGTACAACCTGTCGCCGATCGACCAGCAATTCGTCGGCACTTTCGTCGGCGGCGAACCCTACGCGCTCGAAGGCGTGCATCCCTCGGGCGAAGCGCTGACCGGCACGCTGCCGTCGATGCGGCTGCGCGCGTTCGTGCTGGAGCAGGGCCAGGATGCCGGACAGGCGCGCGAAGTCGAACTGCGCTGCGACACGGTGTGGTTTTTCCCCGAGGCCGGTCTGGGCCTGATGATCCATCGCGGCCAGACCCCGGTCGCCGACAGCGATGCGCTGGACGTCGCCGCGCTGATGCTCGGCTACGACGCCGCCGAGCGCCCGCGCACGGTGGCGCATTTCCGCGAGGTGCTGGCGCTGCGCCTGGCGCCGGAGACCGCGGCCCTGCACGCGTTCGACGAATCGCAGCTCGCGCCGGTGCGCAGCGCCCGTGCCCAGGCCGAACGCGCCGCGGCGCAGGCGCGCGAACAGGCCACGGCCCAGGCGAAGCGGCAGGCGGTGCTGGACGAGACGATGGCCGAGTTCTGGCAGCGCAGCGGGCTGGAAAAGCCGAAGGATTACGTGCCGCCCATCGCACCGGCGCCGCTGTTGCCGACGATCTCCGCGCATGCGCTGGAAGAGTCCGATTTCGATCTGGCCGAGATCCAGGCCCAGGCGCGTGCGCTGGCCGATCGGGCGAGCGCCGATCGCGACCGCCGTCTGGACGAACTGGCGGCGCGTCTGTCGGGGTCGGTCGCACCGGCGAAGGACGAAGACGCGCTGCGCGACGAAGCGCTGCAGCGCGCGCGCGTCCCGGCGCACGATCTGCAGCCGCAGCCGGTGGCCGGCGCGGTGCCGCTGCCGCCGGACCTGGCGCAGGCCTTCGCCCTCGCCGAGCGGGCGGCGCCGGGCACGGTGGATCCGGCGCAGTTGGCCGAAGCGCGCGCGGCGCTGGCCCGGGTGCCCGAGCTGCAGCGCAAGGCGCGGGCCGCAGCGCCGACGCCGGTCCCCGCGTCGGTGCGGGACGCGCCACTGCCGCCATCGGTGGCGCGTGCGCTCGGCGAGGAAGTGCTGGCCCTGCACGCCGTCGGCGCCTGTCTGGCCGGACGCGATCTGGCCGGTGCGGATCTGCGCGGCGCCGACCTGCGCGGTGCCGATCTGCGTCAAACGCAACTGGAGCGCGCCGATCTGCGCGGCGCCGACCTGCGCGGCGCATGTCTCGCCGGCGCGGCGTTGACCGCCGCGCATCTGGACGGCGCCGATCTGGCCGAAGCCGATCTCGCCGATGCGAATCTGTGCGCGACCACCGCCCACGATGCGCGCTTCGCCGGCGCCAGACTGGACCGCATCCGCGCCGACGACGCGCAGTGGCGCGGTGCCGATCTTTCCGGCGTACGCATGGATGCGGCGCTGATGCCGCGCATCCATCTGGAGGATGCGCGCCTGGACGAAAGCGTGCTCGAGCGTTGCGTCCTGCTGAACGCCCATGCCGCGGGCAGCCGCTGGGTCGGCACCCGCTGGCGGATGTGCGTGGCGCCCGGCGCGGATTTCCGTCGCGCCCGCTTCGACGCCGCGCAGTTGCAGCGCAGCGTGTTGATGGACGCCGACCTGTCCGACGGCAGTTGGCAGGGCGCCACCCTGCACACGGTCTACGCCGGTGGCAAATCCGACTGGCGGCGCGCCCGGCTGGGGCTGCTGCGCGCGACCAAGTGCGGCTGGCGCGACAGCGCTCTGACCGACGCCGACCTGCAGGGTGCGACCCTGGCGAGTTGCGACTTCGGTGGAGCCGATCTCTCCGGCGCCTGCCTGCGCGGCGCGCAGTTGTATCGTTCGCTGTTCATGCGCAGCGCGCTGCGCGGGGTCGATGCGCGCGGCGCGAGTTTCTTCCAGGCGCTGTGCCGCAAGGCCGACTTCGGCGACGCCGATCTGCGCGAAGCGGTGCTGGTGCAGGCCGATCTGGCCGAGGCGCGGATGATCGGCGCGCGCCTCGCCGGGGCGCGGGTCGATCGCGTGGCGGGGGCGGCATGAACGATCTCCGCTCCCCCGCATCCGGCGCCGCCGACCCGCCCGTCTGGGACGACATCGCTCGCCTGCTGCGGCTGTCGCGCCCGGTGTCGGGGCTGTCGCTGCGCACGGTTTCCCTGCGCGGTCGCGACCTCACCGGCGCGGTGTTCGAGGGTTGCGACCTGACCGGCGTGGATTTCGCCGGCAGCGTTCTGCGCCGCACCGCGTTCGTACGCTGCGCGCTGCGCGACGCCGACTTCTCCGCCGCGACCCTCGCCGACACCTGCTTCGCGCATTGTCCGATGACCGGCGTGCGCATGCCGGTGGGCGCGCCGGCCGGTGCCGTGTTCACCGAATGCGACCTGCACGGGTCCGACTGGCGCGGCAGCCACATCGCGCGCGGCGTCGCCAGCGGCTGCGATCTGTCCGGCGCACGCATGGCCGGCGTGCGTCTGGAGCGCAGCGCGCTGTGGCGGCCGAATCTCGACGGCGC